>JBBADY010000031.1:0-9573 GCA_041656215.1 Candidatus Dojkabacteria bacterium
TGCTATTTTGATCACTCATATCTCCAACTATCTTGTTTATGTTTACTCCTTCTCTAGCAAGGTATCCCTGTTCTTTAAGTTTTTTGTATCTTCTTAGTTCAAACGTACTTAAATATTTCGTTACAAGCTCTTCTTGTTGTTTGTTTAGATTTCTTTCACCTATACCTGACACACCAAGCTCTATTGCCATTCCTAAGAATGGAAGCATTGGTCCTACTCCAGGTATAAAGGAGGGTAACCCAATTCTAGTACTTCCAGAGATGAGGCTTCCTAAGAGGGCTCCTCCTGCAAATTTTCTGTTTGATAATAGTTCCTTTACAGATACTCCTTGGGATTCTGCAGTGTTTTTAACATTTTTTAACGTTTTAAATGCAGCTAAACCACCCATTCCTATTAGAGCTCCACCTACAATACCTATTCCTACAGGCCCTAGGGAAGCTATAGTGACTGCAGCTATTTTACCTACAGCTAAAGTAGATGCTGTAGAGATTCCTGCATTAGCTAAGAAGGCTTTCCATTTCTTACCTTTAAACATTCTTGTTATAGTAGCAGAGAATCCTTCTTTAGTTTTACCTGCATCTGAAAACTCTTTCTTTTCCTCTTCGGATAATTTGGTAATATCATCGGCTGCTTCTTCTTGCTCTTTCTCTACAACACCTTCTGCTTTTTTAATAACGTCATTCAATTCATCTATCGCCTTCTTTATCTTCTCTTTCTCTTCATCCAGTAGACTTAAGTCTTCAAGTTTCTTCTCTAATTCGGCTTTCTGTTTCTGTAGCTCTTCTAGGTCATCTACCTTCGTAGTTTCTTTGCTATTCTCTTGCTCTATTATTTCTTCTATTGAAGTAATCTGTTCTTCTCCTCCAAGATTTATTTCATTCTTCACACTATCATCTCCTATGGTTATACTACTTTCTCCCTCAGCATTTACAATGTTGCCTAAACCTATCATTAGATTTTTAATAGTGAGTTGTAGCTGTGGGTCGCTAGTATAAGAGGTTCTTAATTCTTCAAGTGTCTTTATTAATTTGGTTACTGCTTCGACCAATTCTCTATTTGAATCTGCTGACTTAACCTCGGCTTCTGGAACTTGATTTCCAATCAAAACACCATTCGGAAATTCCTGGCTTGGTCTTTTCTGAGGAAAGGCACCATTATTAGCAATATCTAGGGCGCTCTTAAGTTTTGGTTCTACTTTTGATTCTGGAATATTATCAATTTGTGCTAAATTCTCTTTTACCTGTTCAAGAAGATCTTCAGGAGATTGAGACTTTTGTTCTTCTGCTGTACTTTCATCTTTTAGTAGAACACCATTGGAAGATTCAAAACTCTTTCTCTTCTCTAGAAAGCTACCGTTCATTGTAATTTCTTCAGCACTTCTAAGAGTAGTTACAGGTTGTTGAGCTACAGGCTCTTGTTTAAACTGTAAATTATTATCTATTTGTACTATTCTCCCTTCCATTTGCTTCTTTTTTGCATTTTCTATTGCATCATTAACAAGTATGTCTCCTTCCTGTCTGGGAGTTAAAGTATTTTCTGTTGTATTCCTTCTTTCAACCATCCTATCTACAAATGGAGGATTTTTAGTTAAAGGATTCTCTTCGTGATACTTCTGCTGAGCTATTCGATCTGCTTCTAGTTTTGCTAAAACTTCAGTAGCTTTACTAGGCTGATTAAGTGGATCAAGAGATGGAGGATTAGTACTATCTTCTGGATTAGACTGTTTTGTAGCATTCTCCGTCCAATTACTTTTAGGAATTATATCTTCTATTTTCAAATTGTTAGTTTGATTTGTTGTAACTGCCTCCTGTGTAGTCGAATTAGGCTCTTTTATGAACCCATTCTCTGTTGCTCTCTTTAAGCTCTCTCTAAGTCCTTCTACTGTTGGTGGTTCTCTTTTTATTTCTTCGCGAGGTGGGTTATTCTCACTCATTTAAGTATTAAAATAATATTATTCTTTATTAATTAGCTTATCAGCCTCTTCATAATCTCCAGCATCTATTAACTCTTTAGCTTTCTCTACCTCTTCTGGTGAAAGGTTAGATACTTTAAGATTTAAATCCTTAATATTAGCTATCTCACTTAAAGTATTCTCTATTAAGCCATCTACTATTTCCATATGTATACCCTCTATATCTTTGTTTACCTTCTCCATAAGGAGTTTATTCAATACTATTAACTGTTGTGCAATATTAACTCCTGTATCTACAAAAGTTTTCCACTTCTCAAACTCCTCTTCATTCATCAATGCACTTATTTTTGCCATTGTCTGTTTAGTTGCTGTTGTTGTAATACTAGATGCAACGGTTTCAATCTGTTCATTGGTAAGACCAAGATATTGCATCTGTTTAATGAAAGAATCAAGCTTTTCTTGAAGTAAATCTTCACTGTTTTGTAATAATGAAGATATATTTTGTGGGGCAGAATCCATTTGTAATATATGTAAATTTACACCTGTTTATATATTAGAGAGAGAGAGCAAATATGTCAACAGATTTAGAACTTTCTCTTTATCTTTTTACCATGTAAAGACTCCTCAATCGTAAAGGGAGTGAAATTAAAGTAAAGAATCTCTAGAAGAGCCTCTAAACCGTGCTTAAACCAACGCATCTTCTTACCTTGAGATACTGATCTAGGTTTATAATATATATCTATCTGTTTAAAATTCAATCTCTTTCCATTTGCTTTCCTGTATCTTGCTAATTTTGTAGTTACTTCCGGTTCTAAACCGAAGTTACTAGTTGATTCTAATGACTTAAATATTGATCTCATGATATCCCCTCTTACCATCTTGTAACAGGTTTCCATATCTTTCGGTGCAAAGCCCTTAGCTCTTGTAAATAGATTAGATATTAATGTGATAAATCTGTTACCAATACTGTGTATACCACTAGAGAATTTATTCTTACTGTTAAACCTATTCCCATATATTACATCTAAGTTATGATTCTCTAAGAAGTTTGAGACAAAGATTTCTAAATCTTTTGGCTTGTACTCTAAGTCTGCATCTTGTACTACAACTAACTCTCCTGTAGATGCAAGTATTCCTTTCTTTACTGTTTGAGATTTACCTCTGTTTTTAAAGTTTTTAAGAAGTACATACCTATTATTCTTCTCATCCATATCTACAAAATCTTCAACAATCTTTCTACTGTTATCCTTAGAAGCATCGTTTACTATGATAATCTCTTTACTCATTAAGTTTGGTAATTTCATTTTTGATACTTTCTCTAAGAGCTCTCCGATCGTTGCCTCTTCATTGTAAAGAGGTATTACAATGGAGAGTGTTTTCATCTGACTTGTTTCATAGTGTCTTGGAAGTAATCTTTCGTAATATGTTTGTACCATCTGTTCTTTAGAAAAAGTCTCTCTGTTTTTCTCTATCAAAGAGTTAATATATTTAATATCTTGCGATTTATATATTGCACTCTTAAGTACTCTTACAAGCTCTCTGTGATTTTCCTTTGTAAAGGTAAACTCTTTTGTTTGAAGTAGATTCGCTATCTCTATATTACTTCTTGCATTTGATAGTACAGGGATATTACCAAAAGAGATTGCTTCTAAAATACCTAGAGCTAAGCCTTCGCTTAGTGATGAATTAACATATATTTTTGATTTCTTAAGTAAGTTAAAAAGAGATTTTTGATCTAAAAGTTTAGTAACAATCTCTATATTTTTGGGTAAGGAATCTATATCAAACTCTAAATCTTTCCCCTCCCCTATCATTAGAAATCTCCAATTAGGGAATTGTGTTGCTAACTCTATGTATGCTTTTAATGTGGTTTGGGGATCTTTAACCTTAATCCATTTACTTGCAAATACAACAATATTCTCTTTCTTAGATATATCATCTCTATTAAACTCTGTCTCAAATGAGTTGTATATTATCCCTATTCTTTCTTTTGATATTCTAAAATTAGAGCTTATCCATCTCCTTGCAGTTCTTGATACAGTAAGAATATCTTCTGAGTTAAGCAGTACTAAAGCAAAGATATGTCTGTCTACCCAATTTACAATATCTGTAACTAATTTAGATCTAAAATATATCTGTCCTGCATTATGCTCTATTACTGTGTATGGATGCTTAAGTATTGAACATGCTAGAGAGGTAAGTAGACTACTGGTTAGATGTCTACTGTGTACTACTACCTTACTGTTAGGGTTTTTAGAAAGAAGTCTTAGTAGTTTAAAGAAGAAAAAGATTCCAAAGATTGGGTATGTACCATTAAATATGCTAAAGACTTTAAAAGGAAGTGTATCAAAATCGTTGTTCTCTCCATTATATTTACCTTTACTACCAAAGAGAGCTATACATCTAACATCCTTCTTTGAGAGGCCTCTAAGGAGGTTGTACGCCATATTCTCTAAGCCTCCTACTGTAGGAGGAAAGAAGTGTGATATTGATATCAGGTCATATTGTTCTTTTCTTTCTTTACTCATTTAGGCAGTTAACGGAAAAGTATAAAATTATCAGATATATATATTGGGTATCTACCTGTTCTTTCCATATCTTTTATTAATCCCTCACTTATATTCTCTATCTTCTGCGAGTTATTAATACTCAAAGAGTATATGTTGTATATCCATGCGTTATCATTACTGCTTATAGCTCTGTATATTCTTGAGGTATACAAAATATCAAAGTTATCATTCCTAGGTATACCTGGTGAGGTTATTAAAGTTTCATAGTTTTGCAGTGTTGGATCTTGAAGGTAGTTTAGTAAATTTTTTCTAGTATCTAGTGACATATACTGTGCATTTGCAGTATCGGTGTTTGTAAGTGAGGCAATGATTAATTGTGTATATGGATCTGAGAGTATGGTAGCAGATGTTCTCTCCTCATTTAAATACTTCACTATCTCTTTATCCTCCTCTGTTATCGCAGACACTACCCCATTCTCTTGGGTATAGAAGGCTAGATATCTGTTGTATTGAACATAGAAGTTAGTTGCGAAGATGACAATTAATGATGTAAGTACAAAGCTCTTAAGAAATATCCCCATCCTAACAGAGGAGAGAAACTTAAGAAGAAGCAGTACAGAGAAAAAACCTACCCCTATCGTAAACTTGTTTGCATATGTAGGAGCAAGGAAATATACAATGGAAATCATGAAGATGTATGTTAGAGCATTAATATATACAGAGGACACCTTTCTCTCTAAAAAGTTTGTAACAAAGATTACAAGTATGAAGAGCCATATAGGGCCAAGTATTTGCCAAAATACAGTAAGATTGTTTGGGTAGTAAGGATTAGTAAGACTACCGATTACTTTTATAGCATCTCCCTGTATTAATTTCTCTACACTAAATCCTGCAATATTTGCTAATACAAAAAATATTAAAGATATGGCTAGTAGAAGGTAATATATTTTTATCTCTCTCTTCCTATCTATATTTCTAAGTAAAATATGTCTTACCCAGAGAAATACTGAGAAGTATGTCCCAATTATAAAGTGGGTTGGTATTAAGAGTAATGTTGCAAGTAGTAACTGTTTTTTACTTAATTTCTGTTTTCTAAAAATCATTAAGAAAAACATTAGAGCAAGAGTTTGTGGTAGAAAGAATACAAAATCATATCCACCCATTACAAAAACCAGAAGAGTAAGTAGTACTCCTAGCTGAGACCAGATTGTACTTTTAGTAAGATCTTTAAATATGTAAAAAAGAGGAATACTAGCTATTACTGGATACAGTACATCTATTACATATATAGATTTAATTGAATCATTACCTAAGAAGGTAATAATATGACCAAGAATTATATGGTAGAAGGTTGTATATCCATGTTGTAAGAAAAGGTTAGAGCACTGTCCTGGTAAAAAGCATATTACATCGTTAAAAAACATCCTGTTTGGAACAGTAAGATGTTGTAAGTAATCTAGTGCTACGACAGAGTCTGTTTGCCTGATGAATATTGAAGCAAAGAGAGTAAAAAGTATCCCAGGTAGTATTGCAAAAGAGATATTCTTAATGGTTTTTTCTGATCTATCCCCACTCTTCTCATCAGAGAGAACAAAATAGATAAAGAGGAAGTTCCAAAGTAAGAGATTAAAAAGAGTTGTGAATGGCAGTAGCTCTCCTAAGGAGAATCCAGTTATTCTGGAAACAAGATATGTAAAAAGAAACTGTATTGGGAAGTAAAAGAAAGTAAGTGCTGTCGTTAATGATACTAATCTTGCTTTAAAGAGTACTTTAGAGATTAGGTATGGGAGTGTAAATATTGTAAATACAAGATATCCAATGAATATGTAATTAGAACTAAAAGATTCTAAACCTCCAGTAAAGAGGGTAAGGATTAGATATATTATTATTCCTAAGTTACTTAGTATTGCTATTACATCAAACATACTATTTGTTACACTCTATATTTAAATTGAATATGAAACTCATCTTAGGTTCGTACTTTTTACTTAAGATTACCGATTGGCTATTCTCTGATATTTTATACTTCAAATCCTGTCCTACTATTACTACGTTACACCCCTTATCACTATACTCCACTCTATTACCCTCTATCTTAAAATCTACTTTGTTGGTGTAATCTAACTGTATGTTGTAATACAGATTTTCTTGATATGTATATTTAGTATCAGTATCTATCTCTACCTTAATGTGTTCATTGCTTAGTGGTGTTAGAGAGAGTGATCTAATATTTTCATCATTTTCAATATACTCTGTATGAGTATTTGTTCTTGCAATGGAGTTTTCTAAGTTAGAATTTTTAATTAGTTTTGTATTTGTAGAAAAAGGTTTCTCATTTACAGTATCACTTGTAATATGATCATTTCTTCCAACTATTTCAATATATTCAGTATTAGGTAACTGAATTATTACACTGTGTCTTTGGTTAATAATGGTAAAGTTTTTGTTTTGTGTATATGAATAGTATCTTTCTACAGAGAGGTATGTAGCTAATATGATTAATAGAAAGATTATTATTTTTAAATAGAAGTTTTTCATTCTATATTAAATATATATTCTATCCGTCTAAAAGGGAAGTTTGTATAAAATTTCTTTAAAATATTGGTGGTACTTTTGGTGGTCTTCGTTTTTTTTCTTCCTTTATGGGGAAAAACTCTCAAAAGAGAGAACGAAGACCACCTAAGCGATGAAAACTATTTGATGTACTGAATCTCCTTTCCGGGAAAGAATTCCAATTGTGCAAGCAAGCACGCATTGTCTCCTTTGTAGAGCCATACAACTGCGACTTGTTGCACTGTGTATTCCTTTCCAGGATATACCACGACAATCCTTTCGGCGTCGAGTTGTGCTATTGCAGGTCCTTTGACCTTTGTTCCCAAGCCTATCTCTTTGCCAGCATTAGTGATTCCATCTGCAAAAGCGCAGTGGTTTTCTTCTTGTACTGCCAAAGTTCGCTCAGGTTTTGTTGCTACTAAAGTTTGTTCACGTTTTGTTGGTACTAAAGTTTCCTTAGATTCCGGTGTCTGTGTTGGTGTTGAACCTCCAACAACTCTTTCATTATTGAAAGAGACTTCCAGACCACCATATTGGACTGCTACGTATGCTGCCAATGGGCAACAGATAAGTATCAACAGTACGATTCCAATAATAGAAAAAACACTCCTTCCGTTGTTTTTTTGCATCTTAATCTCCTCTTTCATAAAATCCTCTTGCGAGGTTGAATTCCCAAATGGGTACTGCGTTAAATCTTTAAAGTATATTAAAAATTTAATGCAGCCCACTTGCGAAGGAGAATATATAGCATTTCATCGCTACTTGTATATTTAGAATTACATAAGTAATCACTAATACAAGGTATTTTAAAGAGCTTTATCTCTATAAAAGAGATATATAAAGGACTAGGGTTAGTTCCTTATACATATCTTCTAAACTTGTTGAAATATCCTTTTAAAGAGCTGATTCTTTAATGTTTTAATATACCCATATTATACCATTTTCAAGAGAATATTTGAAGTACTATGGGACACTATTGGGTCTACATATACCTTTTTAGATCTCTATATTCAGGTAGATATATAAAGGAAAAGGACCCGAGTATCTAAAAGTTTGCGATGACAAAAAGCGTCATGCTAACGATTAGGCTCGGGCCCAGTTCTTTATTAAGGTGGTGATTAATTCTAATCAGTTTCAATCCAGAGCGGATTCGGATCATTGAAGAACTTAATTTGGTTTTCTAGGAAGATGATTTCATCCTCTACACTGTTGGAGTCTCCAACTTTGTATAACCAAACTATACCGGAAGTGAAGGTTGCAGATGCATTCTTGCGAATAACAGTGACGTTGCCGTCTCTGTCTTGATGCAAAGCAGGGCCTTCAATTAGGGTTTCTTCTACAATTACGCGTCCGATAGAGCGCTCAGGAAAGTCAATACGGTAGCCACGATAGGTGTCAATTTCGGCTTGAGTTTCCTCTACCTCTCCGGTATCGGTTTCTTCAGCCTGATTGGCATCTTCCACAGCGATAGTTTCAGCATCAAAAAGGCAAAGCTTCTGTCCTAGGGGGAACAGTAAGCAATTTTCGACTTGGGTGTCTCCACCATCCGCGAATGCCTTGGTTGCTGGCTTACCGAACATCGCACCTGCGAACAGGGCGATTACAACTAATACTACGACTAAAATCTTGTTCATCTTATTATCTCCTTTAAACATTTTGTTCTTTTGCAAAAGAATAAAAATCTCTGACCCTAATGGGCTGCACCTCTCACACCGTGTGAAGGATACAATTAACTATAAATATAATTAACTATATCCCTCACATGTGTAATAGGAAGGAGAATATCCACCACCCTATTTAACTAATATATATACCTAAGATACAAGTATCATTAAAATATATATTTAGTTATGTTAAAGAACTTCTCTTTAATAAAAAAGAGATAATTAAAGTAAGTTGTTTACTCCAAATATCTATCTTTTAGTTAGTGAAAGTGTTTAGATTTTTAAGGTGCAGTATTAAATGATCTATTACATTATATCAAATATATGGCCAAGTATACAATACTATAGGGTGGGAGGGTTAGCTCCCTACCCTATATGTATTAATCTTGGTTAACCTACTCTACTAGAAAGAAACTTAGCTAAACCAATAGAAGCAATACCTGAAAGGTATGAGATTACAGCAACAATATTAAATATCATACCATCAATCAAACCAGTCTCTTCTGGGATGTGAGGTTGATATGGGCTGTAACCATCTGCTAGTACTGGAGTATTAAACAGTGCAAGTATTCCGATAGCAAGAATAGATACCAAGAAGAAGTTTTTCTTCTTGTTCATTTGAATTTGTAAAGAACAAATTAAATTACAAGAACATTATACCTTATAGCTAGGAAATAAACAATACTATGGGTTGGCTAGTTAACTCTCTTAAGGTACCTGAATACTCTAATAGGGGAGTTGTACATCCTACAGGTATAGAGAATTAGATCTGCATCATAGTCGGTTATCTGGGTATCATCTACAGCTTTGTATATTTCATATTCGTAGTTTCTCTGCTCCCATATTATCTGTACCCTATCCCCTACTTTACTCTTAGGGAGATTGTAGAAAGAATTTTTATATCTAAACTCGCTACTCCAACTTGTATACCCAT
>JBBADY010000032.1:0-7864 GCA_041656215.1 Candidatus Dojkabacteria bacterium
CGCCCACTAGCCTGGAGGAGAGCTTATGCAGGAAGTCCTGACGCTGATTAGCTATACGGTTATGTATGCGAGCTACACGTAGGTTAGCCTTCATACGGTTCTTAGAGCCTTTTTTAGCTCTAGATGCCTTACGTTGAGCCTTAGCTAGCTTACGCTGAGACTTTACATAATGACGGGGATTGGGTATATAGGTGCCGTCTGACATGACTGCTAAGTCAGTGATACCTGCATCTACGCCTATAATACCAGTGCCGTTAGACCGTGTAGGCTGGTACTGACAGACGAAGCTAACATAGTACTGACCAGCCTGATTACGGCTGATAGTACAGCTAGTAGGCGCTGATGGTAGTGGTCTAGATAGCTTAATCTTAATAGGCTGATCTAGACGGGCTATCTTAAGCATGTTACCTTCGACACTGAAGCTTGATGCGGTGAAGTTAGCAGACTGCTTAACATGTTTAGACTTGAAGCGTGGGAAACCCTTCTTAGTCTTAAAGAAGGTCTGGTATGCTTGGTCTAGATGGCGGGTAGCCTGCTGTAAAGCCACACTACTGACTTCATTAAGCCAGATGTGGTCAGGTTCATGCTTAAGCACTGTCAACATAGCTGACAGAGACGTAGCAGATATAGCTGGCTTGACTGACACTACACCAGTAGTATAGTCTGAGTAGGCTGTCTTCAGACGACCCAGTAAAGTATTATAGACATAGCGACAACATCCGAACAGCTTAGCTAGGTGAGCTGCTTGGTCTTGATTGACATATATACGATATTTAAAACCTTTAACAGGTAGCCCTTTGGAGGGCATAGTTACTTCCATGATACCTCCTAGAGTTGACTGAGATAGGTTGACGGGTATGCCTGAGTAGTCATACTATGCGATGAGTCTCATCCCCGACCTGAAGGACAGGGTTTTCGACTCACTATCCTCACATACAGTATATAAGACTGAAAAAGTTTAGAGCAGCATATACCCAGATACCCTCATAAGGGTATCTGGGATAATGATCCTGTAGGTATATGCCGCGCTTATACAGCACTTTTCTTCAACATATTAGTGTCCATATATAGGACGTTAGGTCTGCTCCTAACTTTGAAGAACTAGGTTTTTCTCCAGGTAATCTAGTATCCCTGGATTCAGTTTACGCTGACTAGAACAGCCAATAGATCCGCTTATGTAGCGGATCTGTCACCTTTATCACCCAAAGCTAGGGTGATCTACCCATAGTGACATTACCCGTACAAGATATATACCATATGCCATCACTCATATGTCATATACCGAAGCTATTTATTAAGCCTCTAACTTGGCGTATATATTAATTCAATAATATATACATTAGGGTAATTCTTTACTAGAGTCCCCCGTTCCATCTCACACTCTAGTAAAAAAGAAAACATATGCATAGACCACTCAGAACCACCGGCTACGAAGGTTCTGAGTGGGGATTTAAAGTATTAATAGAATCTAGACAGTCTGTTTATTTAGTATTTGCATATATGCAGGTTGGAAACATTCGTCTGTGTTCTAATAATACAACTATACAGCGACTTAAATAATAAAAGGATATATTATTGAAATGCTAGAGAGCTATGTTCTCCATACATATATAGATAATCTGTAAAATATTAAGTCCAATGTATGTTCTTAATACCAGCTATGTTTAATGCTTCTTGACATATCTTACAAGGTTTAGCTAATAGAACATCATTATTAGGGGATACTCTAGCTATATAAAGACTATGACAAGTTTTGTTAAGTCTAAGCAATATAGCTACGATACCTATTTCTGCATGAAGATTTATTTTCTTATCTTCATTAGTCATATTAGCATACCTAGCTTGCAATGGGTGTGTCTTTAGATAATGGTTACCTGATTCAGCTATGATTCGGTTCTTATTATCTAAAGCTACAGCCCATATACGTTGCTTACCACCAGAATGATGTATCCTAGCTTTATTAGCAGTATAGTCTAAGTATTTAGCTATACGCTTTTGTTTAATGTTATCAGATACATTCATGCCTTACTACCAATGCTTAGATAGTTGTTCAGTTCTGATTACTTTGAAGTTATGATCAGTGTCAGGTTTAGTATTAAACAGTTGTCTAGCTTCCTGTTCACAAGAAGCTATGACAGCTATATGCTTATATTGAGATACCTTACCATTCTTAAGTACATCTTCAGAAATAGCGCTATCTTCAAATATGTACATCTTCTTATTTAGTTGCAGCATCTATTATCCCTTAGGGAGCGTAATTCCTGTTTGTCCTTGATATTTACCACCACGAGTAGCGTATGATACTTCACACTTATCATCGCCACGTAGGAATAGTAATTGTACACCACCTTGGTTAGCGTATAGTTTAGCAGGTAAATTTGTAGTATTTGCAAACTCTAAAGTCACATGCCCTTGCCATCCCGGTTCTAGAGGAGTTGCTAGGGTATGTACTCCACAATTATTTACAAATACTCCAGAAGCAAGTGCGAAATTACCAAACTCTTCAGCAGTTAGGCAATATACATCTTCTATTGAATCAGTTTCTCGAATAGCTACTACTTTATGGTTATCCCCTATAGGAGTACCATAGAACCGACTAACTGCTTCTTTAAAATGCCGTTTAGCATAAGAACGACTTATACCTAACATCTTAGCAGCTTTTGTAGCGCTACCGTAAGAACATATAGCTTTGTAAAATTGATCTACTGTGATTTTAGCAGCTTCCCACTTTTCTTTATAGTCAGCGATAATATGTACAAATCTTCTAAATACTGATCGATCACAATTTAACTTCCTAGCAGCACCTCTAATAGTTCCTTCAGATTCTAAAGCCGCTACTAACGTTTCTTCAGTAATGTCTTTTCTTTTCTCTCTCTCACTTAAAAGTTCCGACATCATTGCTCGATATTCAGGATCTTTCCATAAGTTCTTTAAGGTTTCAGAAGCTTTTTGTTTATGTTCAGCAAGATTAGAGCGATAACGCATAAGTTGTCGAGAGATCTCTTTTTGTTTAAGACCTTCTTCAGTAGTCCAATACCTGCGAAGACTTTCAACATGTCTCTTTCTAGCTTGATCGTTATTAACAAAAGAATTAGTCATTTCCTTTAGCTGTGCTAAACGGGCATTTAGCCATTCTGGATCTTTAGATTTCTCTTCCCATGATTTCTTTTGACCTACAGAAAGCTTTTCCAGATGTTCAGGATTTTTAGCATTAAAGTTATTATGATAAGCTGTATGATCACTAGGAGTCATTGGAAGTATATTAGTAGGAACATTGTTTAATTTATTATGATCTATGTGATGTCGAGCAGTTTTCTCTAAATCACGTTCATAAACTCCATTCCTTATACTCCAATCGTCAGCTAATTTATGATCAAAATCATAAGTCCAAGTATTAGGTTGAGCTACTGCGTAATAACCTTTAGGTGTAAGCATTCTATAAAAAGGAAAAAGACTATCTCCTTCTTTTAGATCCTTAGCTTCTATTTCTAATCCTGAACGAGTAATGAATTTATGATCTGGAGTACACTTTATAATATCTCCACTATCTAATTCAACCTCAATAACTTTTTCAGTACCTATTTTTCTAGGTAAGGTTAATTCAGCCATAACAATTTCTAAGTTGTCATTAACCGAATAGCCCCATAGACGTTCTCCTTTAGCTACTCTTTCCATAGCTTCTAAGAAAGTAGGCGTAGTATTATCAGCTAGCATGATTTTAGTATCACCAGTGAAACATCTAGCCATAGTCGATTTAGTTACTACAACTACTAGAACATCTTCAGGAATATAGAAATGTTCTATAGTACGAGTAAGGACAAAACTATTAGGAGGAATAATGCAATATTCACCTTCATGATCAACGTATGACCTTTGATCAAATTCAAGAGGATCTACAATAGTAGAGTTGATATTAGTGAAGATCTTGAATTCAGGTGCTACACGTGCATCGTAACCGTATGAAGAAAGACCATATGAAAGAATGCGTTTACCATCTACTTCTTTTACCTGATTAGGTACAAAAGGAGAGATCATGGGTTTTTCTTGATTGATGCAAAGTTCACGTATTTGGCGGTCTGAAAGAATAGTCATTTTAAGTGTTTCCTTGAGTATATATGTGGTTCAATATATTAGCTATATGTATTTTATTTACATAACGAGTTCTAGTTTAGGACGCCACCCATAGCCAGCAGAAGCAAACGTCACAGTAGACCCAAACAAGCCCGAAATGCCAATGTACCCACGGAAAACGCGATATGTAGCTTCATAAGCGTGTTGTTCTATACACCAGCTATATCTACCGTTTCCAGTTTCCATACCTAGATCCAGGTCAGTATAATTAACCCACTGATCTCCTTCCTGACTAGGTTTAGTACTATAGGTAGTAGTAGTTATGTTGTAGAACAGCCTATTCCACTCAGAACCATGAGAGGCTGGTACATCATAACCAGTTTCATTAGTGACTGGATCACTATTAGCGCCTCTGATAAGACTTACAGTGAAAGTATCATCTCCTATAGCTACACTAGCATCTTGTACTCTAGCAGTACCAGCAGGATGTAAGCCTGTAGTGTTATCTCCATATACTGCACCTGCTTGGTAGACATCCTGCCAAGATAAGCTATGTCTAATAGGCTTCTTAGGTACATAGACTATCCTGCCATCTATATAGAATTTCAGCCATGATGTAGTGGTGTTCTGAGTTATACCTGCTGTTAAGCCTATAGCAGAAGCTAGGGTATCTCCTGATATAAGCTCTGAAGATGATACTTCTCCGAAGTAGCCATGTTGCCTAGATGGGTTATTAGGATCTGTATACTGACCTATAAGGGTTTGAGGTCCTGGTCCTGTATAGGCTGGTAGGATGATAGTCATAATTAATCCTTAACAGATATATACCCTACTAGCCTTACTATAGGCTAGTAGGGTATATGTTGACTTTTAAAGCTGTGTAATAGTGTAATTGGTAAAGCCAAGAGCATTAAGAGCATCTCGTACTCTACTGATATCTTGAAGTGAAGCTTGATTGAATGTTACTTTAAAGTTGATATGTTCTACTACTTCGATAGTGGATTCTTCGATCCACTGATCTGCCAATACGATCTTCTCTCCGGACTCAGATTTGAAATGATAGTAGATACATGTTTCTGGTGAATTAGGAGTACCAGAAGGCAAGAGTGGATAAATTTGACGGTATTTGAGTACGATGTTATCATGACTTATTGCTGTATCATAATTAAAGATACCTATAAGCTTAGCATTCTTGATGCTGATACCTAAAAGGCTTGGAGCTTTAGTGTTAAAGTTATAAACCTTACCAATAGCAAAGTTATACATATTAGATTCCTTCGTAAGATAGTCTAGGGTCTTTTTCTATTCTAGATAGAACAATATAGTCTTCTGTTACTGCATCTAGCATAAACTCACTATCTACAGTGATCCCTATCTTATCATTAATTAGAAATAACAGATAAGTTCCAAACTCAACTATAGCTTGTTTATATTCTCTCAACTTAAGAGGATTTCTTAATTGATCAAAATGTTCTAGATGTTGAAAATCAGGTAAGGTGTTAAGTTTAGCTGGAAATTGAGCTATATTGCTATCTATAATGAGTACGATTTGAGATATGGTTTCTCTATAAAGAAACTCTATGATCTCATCATAGTTGTGAACTTTACCTATTAAATTAAGTTCCACTATACGATGTTTAAGTATTTTACCAGAGTTTACTAGATCTAAAACAAAACGTTGTATTATCATGGTAGTATGTACTTATAGACTACAGTATCAGGTAAGATTAAATCTATCTGTCTAAGCTTACTATGTTCGATAGTGATTTGATTCATTCGTATTTTGATATCCTCTATAAGTCTATCTAGCTCTTCCAGAAGATCATCCTCATCAGTGTCTAAAGATGACATCTGTCCCATGTGTGTAATATCTAACTTTAATGCTTGATAATGTAAATCGCCTGAAAAATCATTTCTAAGCATCTTACATAGATCATCAGCCACACTGTAGAGTTCTATATGGTTTTCCTTTAGAACATCTACTAGAACAAGGTTACATAAGCTAATAGTTGGTAATGTACAAAGTATGTATACTTCTTTAGGTTTGATATGCGTGTGATGGTTCATATTGAAGGACCACTGCTGTGTCTCCTACCCATTTATTAAACACGTAACAACCTGCGTCTATATTTGGGAGTTTAAATTGTATTTGTTGATCGACACATTGTGTCAATAGATCATAATAAAGATCTAAAGTATCCGTATCGATCCCTTCCAATCTATCATCAAATCTAGTATGTATCTCTAACCAAAATAGTTCACTATCATGACCAGCATATGGTGATACTGATAAGATAGTCGTTATAATCTCTCTTAGAGGATATCTAACATAGATAGTATAAATTTGAGTATATTGGGAAAAGGATCTTAGGATATCTTCAAGATCAACTACTACGTATGTAGGATAATTTCCTTTTTCCATAGTTAAACTCTTAAAAATGATAGGTATCTAGACCTTCATCAGTTTGATCTTCTTCCTTTTCAAACTTCTGCCTATACCACTCATAGATTCGGTAATCTACGGTTTTCTCAATGACTAAGCTAGTTCCTCTGATTTGGTAGAAATACATATGCCAGGTATCTTTACCTACGAATTCCATTACTTTATCTAATGTCAATTCATAAGCTTTTGCATACTCCTCATTATAGATAAGGTTATGATACTCATCTTTTACTAAGGATTCTAAGGTATATTTAGGAGACTTTACATTAGTGTATCTGCAAAGGCTATTTAAATAATTACAAATAACCAAGATAGCTACTTTAATAGCATTAGCTGGTATAGTAGGCTTCTTCTTCAGATGTCTGCTATATTTATAAAGATCCTTAGCTGTGATTACCAGCTTACCTTTAGCGTCAAAGATATCTGACTTAGCTTTAATTAAAGCTTCTACATTGGTTACATCAGGTATAGTAGGAGTATTTTGATACTGTACTACATTACCTACAATCTGCATGTCCTTATATAGATAGTAAGGTTGACCTTGTTCAAGTATAGGTTCAAAGCTACCTACTAGATAGAGTCCTTCCACTGGCTGTTGTAATGACGTAATATAAGGATCTTCATCTATAGATAAAGTTTCTTTCAATAAGTCTATAACCATGACTTCTTTATTATGTTTTAGTAATTCAGTCAGGTTTTTAAAATCTTGATTCAATTTCCACCTCTTGCTAATAATAGACTATCTCCTGCTACCATTACCTTAATAAGATGCTCTCTAAGGAATGTGAGGTTATGTAGATTAATCTGATTGTTGATATGCGTTTCTAGAATGTACTTATACTCGGTATATATGCATTTATATACATCATGTTTGTAATGATCTTGTACTTTATTATAGCATTTAAAAATCATTACATTATTAACAGCTTCTTTAACTAACCAATCGTAAAGGATTTCTCTTTCATCTTTACGGATATTGTGAGAATTACAAATATAACTAAAGTCATTAATATATTTCACTCTAAAGGTAGATAGTGTTAGTATCATGATACTGTAACTATACCCATCTGAAGAGTTACTATAAGGGTTATGCATGGATTTATCTCCTATACCTACAGGATGTCACATATATAAATAAAAAACACCTGTAGAGCTTCTATGTTCATTTAAAGTATATATAGTTATATAGGTATAAGAAGGTATTATGCTGTTTATGGTATGATAGGATTTATAGAGCTTAAATAAAGGATTATAACATGCTAGAAGCTATGCTAGGTATGAGTGGAAGTAGTGGAGCTACTGATGAATGGAAGTTACTAGCCAGTGATGGAGCTGGTGGTGATAACTTTG
>JBBADY010000033.1:0-7490 GCA_041656215.1 Candidatus Dojkabacteria bacterium
GGCTGTAAGGTAGCTATTGGTAGCATATACTATAATGAACGTAGAGGTAGAGCTTATGTTTTTGAGTATACTAACACTGGTATAGTTCTAATAGGCGACTATTATTCCGATGACGTTAATCCTAATACAAACTATGGATGGTGTGTTCATGTAGATCAGGATAATATATGCACTATATATAGCTGTTCGTTAACTGAGAGCGATGAATATGACTTTAAAGATACTTTCAAGCTGTAATAAAGAACCATATAGCGATTAAATAGATAATTCAATGTCATGGACCACTACAGGCTTTTAAAGCCTGTAGTGGTCTTTATATAGCTTCTAAAACATTTCAGTCATATATACTTAATTTGAGCATAGTACATAAGTGTACTTAATTTAACCATGTTAGGAGAAAGAACATGTCAGAAGTAATTACAACTCAAGAATTCCCTCAGTATCTAAAGCCTGAACATATTGAGATTATTCTCAATGCTCCTACTAAAGAAGAAGTAAAAGAAGAAGGTGAAACAGAAGAATTTAATATTCTTCAAAGAGTTTGTTTCTTTGATTTCTATTACGACTATAGTGACGATGGTAACGTATATAGAAATGCTGTTAAGAAGAAAGCTGAAATTGAAGAATTGGTAACTAACTCTTCTATTGAACAGAGTAAAAAGGATTTATATCTAAAAGCTCTTAATAATAAAGATGCGCGTAAGACAGTGCTTAACTTATACGACGCTACCAAGTTTGTTAAACGTAGGAAGCTGACAGCTAGTAAGATCCATGAAATCAAATCATACGTCTTAGGTATTGATGATCATGATTGGTCTCAGCGTAAACTCGTTGCTGCTTTAGTTAAACAGTTATTCTTAGCTTTACCTAATGTATGGTCTGGACATTATGTTTATAATGAGAAAGGTCCAGGTATGCTGTTCATTAGGAAGAACTTCACGAGATACCCAGGTATGGCTATCAGTGATAAAGCTCAAGATTTAGTTGATCAGATTGCTAACTTAATTACAGAATTAAAATACATCGATTCACTAGGTAGAATAGATGAAAGTGATTTTGTCATTAATCTTAGTTTCTTTAAACTAGAAGAAAACCTAACTGAATATTCTATAAATGTAAAGTTTGGTGAAGAGTATAAGAACATTAAGTTCTTATTTAAATAAACAACTACCCTAGATAGCCTTATAAGGCTATCTAGGGTATGTTATCAAATAACTCTAGTATACTTAAAGGAGAAAACTAGTATGCTTTATATCGCTCAATATCGAATCCTTATTCCTTTCGTAACTGCATTTATTTTTGCCTACACATTAGGGTATTCACATTTTGTTCAGGCGTTTAGTGCACCTACGATGCATTACTATCTACTTTCTGATGACTCAAAAGTAAGTGGAGATGCTTTACCTTATCAACATTTACTTGTTGAAGAAATTACTACAGTAGATCTAACAGACTATACTACATTTCCAGATCCTAAAGGTGAAGGTAGTTATGCAGCGTATAAGGATCTATTTGAGTTTGTATCTGTAACTACTGGAGTTGATCTTAAGCTGTTAGCTACCATAGCGGCATCTGAATCTAGCTTTGATTCTAAAGCTACTCCAGGAGGTACTAATACAGCTAAAGGTTTGTTTCAATTTACCGATGATACTTGGTCAGACGCTGTTAAGAAGTATGGTTCTGATTATGGGGTTACTTTAGAGACATCTCCATTTGATCCTAAAGCCAATACCATCATGGCAGCTATGCATCTTAAAGACAGCTCTAATCGTATCTTTGGTAAAGATGCTAAACCTGTAGATACTTACTTGGTACATTTCTTAGGACCTACAGGAGCTAAGAAGTTCATGAAAGCTGCACCTCATAAAGTAGCTGCTAAGTACATGCCTAATGCAGCTAAAAGAAACAGGAACATCTTCTTTAAAGGTAAGAAACCTAAAACCTATAAGGAAGTATATCTTACTCTTAACAGCAGACTTCAAGAGAAAAGCTTAGAGTTCAACATCAACTAATCCTCTTCTAAAGAATTGCAGTCATATATACTTTATGTGAGGATAGTATACACTATCTAATTCTTTCATCATATTCAAGGAGAAAAGATATGATTACATTTGTACCTGGTTTGCAGTATGTACTGACCGTTGCTACATTAAGTGAAATTCAAGCGTATGGGGATACTCTTGGAGATCATCAATTTGCGTTGAAAATGCTAGCCAATACTTGCGGTTTCTATGCAAGTAAGATTCCCAACTACACTGAAGAGCACCTTGATGCTCTGAAGTTACCAAAGTGGGAACGTCAGTATTTCAAGACCATGGGAGATGCTTGGCAAGTCAACATCATTAAAGATGTTGCTACTCATCTTACAGAGAAAGAACGACTAGCTATCCTCTTACATGAGGAAGCCCATGTGGTATTTCAACATGCCACTAAGATCAATGAAAGTCAAATTAACAATACGCATGGTATGAAAATCATGGATGTTGTTGAATTTGA
This sequence comes from Candidatus Dojkabacteria bacterium, assembly GCA_041656215.1. Lineage (GTDB taxonomy): Bacteria > Patescibacteriota > Dojkabacteria > SC72 > SC72 > UBA5209. Next base: position 2,497 of record JBBADY010000033.1, read on the forward strand.
AATCGAAGCTGATAACTATGCAGCTTCAAAGGTTGGAGCTAAAACTGTTATTACAGCTCTGACAAAAACAATTGTGAAGACTTGTGATATTCTTCACAATTGTGGAGCTGAAGTTAATGCTTCTAATGCTCTCCTTGACTCTAATTTTAGATCCAGAATTAATGCTCTGGAATCTTTAATTAACTAAGGAGTTTAAATGAGTCTTCCAAACTTTAAGCCAACGTTCACTGAGAAGTTTAATCAAACTTACTTGTCTCATGTCTTAGGTATTTCACCTCAAGCAGTAAGTAAGCACTTTAAGGACAAGGGTAACGAATGGTTGTTTGAAGAAGAGTACGTTGAGTACCTTTTATCTTATTTTCCTAATACCAAGAAAGATAAGGAGTTTATTCTTATCTATATTGAGGAACTTAAGAAACGAGGTCATAATGTATCTGACTACAGTGATCTATCCAATGTAGTTAAGCGTTGTGTTGGATATTTGAATAAGTCAAAAGCTCAACTTGCTGAATCGGAAATCAATGAAGATCTTGTAAAGAGCCTTTATAAGATCCAAACAGCTATCAACATTCTTAAGTCTTAATCAATTTATTAAAGGTAGGGAATGTTTCTCTACCTTTTTACCATGTTAGGAGAAACAACATGAAAGTTATTTACACCGCAGTAGAAATGAACGCCTATATTGACATGTCTTTGAATGTAAGTAAGCTTGCTAAATACAAGGAAAATATCAGCAAGGAAGATATCGTCAAAGAATTACTTAACGTCAAAGAAGTAACTCATGATGAAGAAGGTAACTGGATTATCGATATCCCTGAGGAGAAAATTCTGAAAGTTATCAAGTTGGTAAATAATAATGCATCAACTATTATTACTATTTTTCAATCCATCTGCAGTCTTTTGAAAGTCTTGAAGGTAAACCTCAAAACCATGGAGACTGATATGAAGAATATCTTCAAAGACTAACATATAATACCACTACAGTAAGCCTAAAAAGCTTTACTGTAGTGGTGTTATTTTTTTTTTTCATCAAACACTAAATTGCTTCAAGTATTAATACTCAAATCCTAGTATTTAACATAAAATAAATACTTATAGCTAAGTACTTTTATATCAAGGTAATTTAGGCTTATATGTTATTGGAATACACATAGCAAACATCTTTATATAAGATATAGGATACTAAGATAGCTCAAAATATACTGGAATTCAGGTTAAATATGTAATTAAAATCGATACCTTAATGCTATGGTCCCAAAAAGGAAAAGAATCATAATACTACTCAAGGATACATATGTCATATACTATACATATAGGTAAATCCAAAGATAAGAGCATCAAATGTGAAGTTAATATCGATGGACCTAATCCTACTTTTATACCCGCAGCTATAGCTATCGGCGTAGGTGATAAACTTAAGAGATGGGAGAAACATCTCGATTCAGTTTACAATAAAGACCGGAAGTTATTGAGGTTTTTAGCTTTTGTTCATAAACAAGCTAAAGAACATGGATCTATAGCTTTAATCTGTAATTGTAAATTCAAACATCTACACGCTTTAGGTATCAAGAACTTTCTAGAAAAGAATAGAGAGACTCTGGATATGATGCTACCATACATGTTTCCAGAAAGCGGATATAAAGCGGAAGACACAGTTCAACCTGAAGATAGTAAAGTACCTGAAGATCTTAAGAGTCAATTCAACATGGGTAAGACTACCTTAGCTAGTTTACCTGAGAATGATAGAAAGCAAATACTTACTATTCTAAAGCAAAGAAAAGCTGAAGAAGATAAAAACTATATAGTCATTGATTCTTTAATTGAAATCAAGACTGACGAATAAGCTAGATATACTCTAGTAGTTAACCCTCTAAAAAAGTAACAATAGGAAGTGCAATGTTAGAAACTATCATTAAACGTGACGGAAGTGAAGAACCAGCAGATCCAGCTAAATTAAACCATTGGGCTCAGTGGGCTATGAAAGGACTTGAGGGTCGTGTAGACTGGTCTTCTATCGTACTAAAGACATTCAGGACAGTAGGTGGTAAGAAAGTACACTCAAAGACTCTTCAGAGTTACCTTATTAAGAATTGTCTGGATGTTAGCACTTGGGCATGTAACATTATGGCAGGTAGACTTTATGTAGCTAACCTGCGTAAAGACATGTTCGATAATAAGATTCCTACTGTTAAAGAGATGCATCAAAAGCTTATCTCTTTAGGGTTAATGGAGAAGCTAGATTACAACGATGAAGAATACGAGATTGCTCAATCTATCATCAACCATGAAAAGGATTTTAATTTAGCTCATTTCCAAATTGAGCAAGATCTAAAGAAATATAGCTTACGTAACAAGGTAACTGGCGTTAGTTATGAAACTCCGCAGTTCATTTATATGCGTATGGCTATGGCTTTATCTCAAGATGATCCTGTAGAAGAACGCTTTATCCATATTCGTAACTTCTATAAGTTATTCTCAGATCAGCAGCTTAACGCTCCTACACCTAACTATGATAACTTAGGTACTGAACATCGTGGCTATGCTAGTTGTAATCTGTACACTGTTGGCGATGCAGCTAAATCATTAGCTATTGGTGATCATATCGCTTACACTATGACTTATATGTCAGCAGGTATCGGCGGTAATATCAACTGTCGTTCTAAGTTTGATCCTGTTCGTGGTGGTGCTGTAGAACATCAAGGTAAGATTCCTTACTATCAATCTGTAGCTAAAGCGGTAAAAGCTAACCTTAAAGGTGGTAGGGGTGGTTCTTGTACTGAGTACTTTAGCTGCTTTGATCCTGAAGCTGATACTATTATCATGCTGCAGAATCCACGTACACCATACGAAGATGCTAACCGAGACATTCACTTCGCTATGATGTGTAATCGCTTCTTTGCTAAGAAAGCTAAAGCTAAAGAAGATATTTTTACATTTAACGTAAAAACTGCTCCTGATCTTACAGCTAAGTTCTATAGTTCAGATGAAGAAGGTTTTGAAGCTTTATATAATAAATATGAAGCTGATCCTAATTTCAAGAAGAACTACGTAAATGCTCGTAAACGTTTATTGAGTTGTGAAGTGCAAGGTCACCAAGTATCTACTCTGTATAGTTTACAGATCGATGAGGTAAACCGTCATACTTCATTTAAAGAACCTGTCTATAGTTCCAATCTGTGTTTGGAAATTACCCAACCTACAGCTCCTTATTACGATATGAAAGATCTTTATTCTACTGAAGATCATGGTCGTGGTGAAGTAGGTCTATGTAACATCTTTGGTATCGTAGTTTCAAATATCGATGATGATGACGATGAAACATACGCTCTAGTAGCCTACTATGGTTTACGTATGGTAGATAAGTGTATTCATTTATCTCATTACGAATTACCTCACTTAGGCGTAACTGCTAAAGCTCGTTTAAATGCTGCTGCTGGTGTAGTCGGTTTAGCTCACTCTATGGCTAAGAAGAATCTTCGTTATGATAGTAAGGAAGGTTTAGAATATGCTCATTGGTTAGCTGAACGTCATACATATCACGTTATCAAAGCTAGTTTAAAACTAGGTAAAGAACTAGGTAATGCTCCTTGGATTCATAAGACTAAATGGCCTGATGGTTGGTTACCTATCGATACATATAAACGAGACGTTGATGAGATCGTAGCTCCTAACTATAAGTATGATTGGGAAACACTGCGTCAAGAGATCATTGAGAATGGCGGTATTCGTAATAGTTCATTGATCGCCCATATGCCTACTGAGAGCAGTTCTAAGGCTTCAGGTGCTCCTAATAGTCTATATCCAATACGTGATCTAGGTCTTAAGAAATCTGATGTTGAGAACTCTCTAAACTGGTGTGCTCCTGATAACGATATCATTGGTCATCAGTATCAGTTAGCTTATGATATCGATACTGTAGACATGATTAAGTTCTATGCATTATGGCAGAAGTTCTGCGATCAAAGCATCAGTGCTGATTTTTATATCAACCGTGTAAAAATTCCAGAACTAACTAATAAGATGCTGTTAACTCATTACTTTACTAGAGTTAAATACGGGGTTAAAAGTAAATATTATCAGAATAGCTATACTGTTGATGTAGATAGTTTAGATCAGTCTGATACACCTGTTATTGAAACTACTCCTACATCTATTAATGAAGTGTTTTCTAATGTACGAGCTGAATGCGCTGGAGCATGTACTCTATGATTAATAAATCCGTTCTTAATATCAATAAGAACTATCAAACAACTAGTAGTTCTATGTTGCTTAATGGTAATCCTGGTTTGTTTGATACCATCAATATGAGGTTTCCTGAAGTAGAGAAACTTTATAAGCAGATGAAGAAACAAGATTGGGATGAAGCTGAGTTTGACTATAGTCCTTGTAAGGGTGAGTTTAAAACAGTTAGTAGATCTATTTCCGATATGATGATTATTAATTTAATTTATCAGTGGGAAACTGATAGTTTAGCTGCTAATAACATCGCTCCTATCGTAGCTCAATTTCAACCTTCTGATGAGCTATGGTCTGCTTGGGTAGAGATTACTAAGAATGAGATTCTACATGCTAGAACTTATTCTAAGATTATTGAGAAGAGTTTTGATAATCCTAATGAAGTTTTAAGTGACGTTATCAATAAACTAGAACCTATGCGTAGACTTAAAGCTGTTTCTGACGCTTTTGCTGAGGTTAAGAAAGTTAGCGCTAGATTAGCTACTGGTGAACTATCTCACGATAGTGATGAAGCTATGGATGCAGCTATGTTGTATATTACAACTATGTTAACTATGGAACGAGTGCAGTTCATGCCTAGTTTCCTAGTATCCTTTGCTATGGGAGAGATTGGTTTATTCTTACCTGCTGTACTAGCTATTCAAAAGATCGCCATCGATGAATATACAGTACACGTTAAACTAGGTAAAGTTCTATTTGTTAATGAAGTTAATACTCCTCGTGGTAAAGCTAGTTTTGAACGTATCAAACCTAAGATA
>JBBADY010000034.1:0-7325 GCA_041656215.1 Candidatus Dojkabacteria bacterium
ATATAAAGCAAAACCGTATAGAAATCCAGGTGAGGTTATAAACCTAAACAGTGAATATCTAATATCTCAAGCAAAGGGAAATATACTAGCACAGATTCCAACAGTAGATCCTCAAGAACCTAAGACTGAAGTTAGCCCGATCAATGGTCTACTCTTTACTAAGTCAGAGATGGATATATTAAAAAAGAGAAGACCCATTGCTGTGATGATAAATAATCATGCAGAGGCAAGACCTCAATCAGGATTGAATAGTGCAGATATAGTGTATGAGACATTAGTAGAATCTGGTATTACAAGATACTTAGCGATATTTTGGAGTGAACAACCAAATAAGGTTGGACCAATAAGGAGTGCTAGACAGTACTATCTTGAATGGTTAAGTCCATATGACCCTCTCTATGTATATGATGGCTGTGCAGATACAGAGAATCCTAAAACTGATGCCTGTGGGAATATATACAGTTATAACATTAAAAAGATTGCAACTATTGGTGCCTGGAGATGGAATGATGGTAGAAGATATGCTCCTCACAATGAATACTCCTCTACTGTAAGTACATGGGAGTATGCAAAGAAAATGAACTGGGATTCTTTACCTAAGATAGAGGAGTGGAAATTTAAAAATGATGCAGTAGTAAGTGATAGAGGAGATAAGAGTAAGGTGAGTGTTGTATTTCATGAGAGGATGAATAACAGTGGTCTTTACGATACACAGTGGACATATGATAGTAAAACTAATAGCTATTTAAGGTTTGTAGGTAAGCAAGCAGATATAGATCAAGAGAGTAATACTCAGGTATATGCTAAGAATGTCATAATACAGGAAATAAGTATGACTCCTAGCTATGATGATAAAGGTAGAATAATGCAAGATACCATTGGAGAGGGCAAAGCAGTGTTCCTAATAGATGGAAATATTACAGAGGGAGTATGGAAAAAGAGTACTAGAACAGACAGAACTTCATACTACGATAGTGCAGGGAAAGAGATACAGTTTAATAGAGGTAGAACATGGATTAGTGCATATTCTCGTTCTGTAGGAAAATTTGCTATAATTGAACAATAAATTGCCCCATGGACCTGAGATAATACTTGGGCCTATCTAATATATATTTATATTAAGGGCTATGCTAAAAAATCTTTTTATCTCAAAAGTTAGGATGAGAATACTTGAGAAGTATATGCTTAATATTAAAGCTTCGTATCATGTTAGAGGTTTAGTAAGGGAGTTAGATGAAGAGATTAACGCAGTAAGGAGAGAATTACTCAATCTTAAGAGTGCAGGTATACTTAAATCTGTAAAAGATGGAAACAAGATAGTGTATACGTTGGATAAGAACTGTCCAATAATATGGGAATTAAGATCTATGTTCTTTAAAGAATCTGATATAGGTCAACTACTTCTTTCTAAACTTTCTCCTGTAGATGGTATATTAGTAGCAGTAGTTACAGAGGCTTTTCTTTTAGATAAGCATGAGAATCCAACTGATATAGATATGCTCTTTGTCGGAGATATGAAGATTAAAGATCTTACCACTGTAATGAACACCTTAGAGAAAGATCTCTCAAGAGTAATAAAGTATGCTGCTATGAAACCAGAAGATTATGAGTTTGTTAGAAGAAAGAGAGATCCAATATTAATAAATGCACTACAAAACGATAAGATAATAATTCTAGGAAAAGATTCTGACCTGATATAAAAGATATGAAAAGATTTCCTAAGATAAAGATTAAGAAAATAGATTTTAAATATATCCTTAATTACTTCTTTGTAATAGTTCTTACCTCATTCATCCTCGTCGCTATTCTAATCTCATTGCCTCTTACAGAGAGAGTCTCTTCTCAGGTAACATATGATTTAAAGACTAAGAGTGAACTGTATTGGGCAAAGGATTACACATTGCAATTAGATATCTGGGATAGAGTTGATAAGGAGAAGATTTTAGATAGAACAACCTCTACTCTATATAGAAGACTTAGTAGGTACGGCGTAGAGAAGATAGATATGTATACATTTACCCAAGATAAAATGGAGTATATAAATATACATGTACAATCCTCTATGCCACAAGAGTACGTAGATGAGTTAATAAGGTCTCCATTTATAATAAAGATTGTTGTAAGAAATCCTGATATAGATTTTGAAGATCCAGAGAATCCATACGCTGTATATCTTGCAGAGAACTATCTTGATACGGAGTTTACAAGAGACTCTTTTAGGAATATATATATTACAAAGTTAAAAAACTCAGCCAATGAGTACTCTTACTTTGCTCTATTTAAAACATGGCCATGGGAGTCTCAGTGGAAGGTATTCTTAGAGGATTATCAAGGTCAAGAGGTAGGTGTCTCTGTAGATGGCTTTGTGACCCCCGTACAGATACCAACTACCAAACCTATTGTATTTGCACTACCAATATCTACAGAGAAAAAGGAAGAAGCTAAGTTAATTAGCCTTCTATACAATACGGACTCTATACCTGAACCGTATACCCTTATAGATGAGCAACAGGTACCTATTGAGAATGTAGAGGGTGATTATATTAAAATATTAGAGGGTGTTCTTTTAGCAACGATAGTTATATATGCATATCTATTTTTAATAGATAAAACATCTAAGAAGATATTAATACTCTCTGCACTTTCAACTATCATCACTATCTCTCTCTGGGTTTCATACTTAAAGATAATGAGTATACCTACAGATATATTCCTTCTTACAATAGAGATATTAGCAATGATAGCTATACTTCGTATTACTACAGAGAATAGTGAGTCTAAGATTGTTGTGAATGTCTTACTTGCACTGATAGCCTCTTTAGTAGCAATACTTGGTACAGGCTTTGCAAAAATCTTTGCTTCTGATTTATTCGTATTACTTATGCTAGGTATTATCTCTCAACAGATAGCTTGGTTCTATACAACTAAAGTAAGAAAGATATTAAAGATATGAATATAGCAATGCATGTTTGGTACAACTGGAGTACATTTGAGAAGTTACAGGAGGGTGTCCTACTTCTAGGTATCTTACTTATTACCTTACTAGCTATCTACTTTATTACAAAGAATCGCTCCATACTTCTACTCTCTTTTATAGGATTCTCAATATCTGCCCTACTTAATGTAATCGGTTTGTATATTGTAAGTACTCTTTTTAAGATAGAGATTACTGAGGTATTTAGATTAATTCCAATATTAACATCTATACTTTTAGTAAGTAATCTTGGTATCTTAGTTGGGTTTTACATACACAGGAAAGGTAAGAAAGGTTTTGATATTAAAGATATTAGGTTAGAGTATTTTACAGACAGTGTTAAACAAACTATCTTTTTACTACTTCTTTCTAGCTCTGTGTTTCTCTTTGTTTCTGTACAAACACAAGCAATACTAGTAGTAAGTACACTCTCATGCTTAGGTGCTGTTTGGTGTGTATTCTGGTTATCAAAGAAACTTCTCAATGATTAATTACGATGGGAAGTTAATTGTAATAGCTGGGGCTACTGCTTCTGGTAAATCAGATATCGCTATACGTTTAGCAAAAGATATAGGGGGGTATATTGTAAATGGTGATTCTAGGCAGATATATAAATATTTAGATATTGGTACTGCAAAGCCTACTCCTGACAAAGTTCTTTCTGATGGTAGTTGGATAGTAGATGGTATTAGGCATTACCTTTTTAGTTTTGTAGATCCAAAGGACAGCTATACACTGTATGATTACCAACACTCTGTACAGGAGATACTTAATAGAGAGGAAGGTATACCAATACTTACAGGAGGTACAGGTTTATATATTGATAGCGTTGTGTTTAATTACAACCTAAAGCAGAATACGTCCACATTAGATCTCTCATCTTACTCAGTAAAACAGCTACAAGATATGGCATCTAAGTACTTACCAGATATGAGTAAGAGTGATAGGGAGAATAGGCATAGGTTAGAGAGAGTAATAGAGAGGGAGGGATTGGGTAAAGAGAGAGGTGATGAGTTACAGAATATATACTTTGTTCTTGATGTACAGAGAGATGTATTAAAGGAGAGAATCAAGGAGAGGATAGAGAGGATGTTTAAGATGGGTTTAGAGAAAGAGAATAGGAAGCTGCTAGATATGGGATATACATACAGTGATAGGGCACTTAATAGTATTGGGTATAAGGAGTTTGAGGGTTTCTTTAATGGTGAGGATAGTATAGAGGTAGTTAAGGAGAGTATATATAGGAATACATTAGCATATGCTAAAAGACAACGGACTTGGTTTAAAAGAAATAAGGGTAGTGTATGGAGTAATGACTATGAGAGTATATTAGATTTAGCATCAAATTTCATAAGGACAGTGTAATTACCATCATTACTTCTTATTAAGGAAATCTCAGATACTGTAAAGGTTATCTCTTCTATATTAAGAGTTTTAGAGATATTTTGGATATCTTTTACTAAATTCCTATACTCCTCCTCTGAGAGATCTTTACTAACTCTCCCTATTGCAAGATGAGGTACAAATGTAGAGCTATCGTTACCTTTTAGATTGCCTCTTACTTGATGTAGTAACTCTCTTAACTGCTCTCCTCCTTCATTTACATCTATGTATATCAACTCTCTATACTTTCTAGATATTCCTAACTTGACCTTACCAAATGATATATCAAATGGTTTAAAAGAGATTTTCTTAAATCTATGCTTTAGTAAAAACCTGTTGAATATACTATGCCTTTCTCCAAGAGTGTATAGGGTTATATGGAATGTTTCAGGTTTAACCCATCTTACTGGTATATCAAAATCTTTAAAGATTCTACCTACCTCTCCTACAACCTTACGTATTTTGTAATTAGTTTTTTCATCTGGGAAAAAACCTAAAAAGTAGTTCATATGTATATTACTACTTCTCTATTTTATCTACCCCTATATATTTTCTTAATACCTCAGGTACTAACACACTTCCATCTTCCTGCTGATATGTTTCTAGTATAGCAACCATTAATCTACTAGTTGCTAATCCTGATGCATTTAATGTACTCATATACTCTGTCTTACCTGTTTGAGATGATTTGTATCGCATATTACCTCTCCTAGATTGATACTCTCTTACATTAGAGATTGAACTTACTTCATAGTACTGTTTAATAGCTGGTAACCACACCTCTATATCATATGTCTTAGCTGCAGCTGCAGAGCAATCTCCTGCTGCTAATTTTGAAATCTGGTAATGCAATCCTAAACCTTTTACTAACTCCTCCGCCTTACCAACCAACTCCTCTAATGCTTTCTCTGAGCCCTCCTTAGTAGTGAACTGATACATCTCTACTTTGTTAAACTGATGTACACGTATTAATCCTCTTTCATTTGCTCTATAGCTTCCTGCTTCTTTACGGTAGCAGGGTGTATATGCAAAAAGTTTCTTAGGTAACTCACTCTCAGGTAGTATCTCATCCCTATACATATTGGTTAGTACTGTCTCTGCAGTTGGAATTAAGAACTGATCTTCATCCTCTAGCCAGTACACATCATTTTTGAATTTAGGAAGCTGTCCTGCACAGTAACCAGATTGCTCACCCACTATATGTGGAGGTAGTATCATTTCATATCCATCTTTAATATGCTCATCTATGAAGTAATTTAGTAATGCCCACTCTAATCTAGCTCCCATACCTTTGTACATAGAGAAGTTAGATCCTGACATCTTAGAAGCTCTATCAAAATCAAAGAGTCCTAAACTTTCTCCTAATTGGATATGATCTTTAATCTCAAATTCAAACTTAGGTTTCTCTCCATCTGTTTTAACAACAACATTACTCTCCTTACCTCCAGCTACTACATCTTCATCTGGAATATTTGGTAATACTTCTAGTCTCTCCTTTAATTCCTTCTCAATCTCTCTTAACTGTTCCTCTAAATCTTTAACCTCTGATGCTAACTCTTTTAAATTTTTGATTAAATCTAAAAACTCTTGAGAGCCTTTAGGTACAGATGCCATTTTATCATTGAAGCTATTCTGATTAGATCTCTTCTCTTCGAACTTTCTTAAAAGATCCATCCTTCTGTTATATATCTGCACTATACTATCCAAATCTAATTCCTCAGGATTCATTCTTTTAAGTAGAGCTTCCTTAACTAACTCTTTCTCCTCTACTACTCTTTTGATATCTATCATAGTTTCTACTTACAAAATTAAAAATATCTTTACCTTATACATATTCTGATTATATTATCACTACCCCCTATTATCAAGTTAATATTCTGTATCTCTCTTTTCTGATATACTTACGCTAATGAAAAAAGAGGCTAATACATTTAAAAAGATATTAAAGAGTTCGAAGAAGATATTAATACTTACACACAAGGGTCCTGACTTTGATGCTTTCTGTAGTGCTTTAATATTAAAGGAGTTTATAAATACCCACTATCCTAAAAAAGAGGTTACCTTTAAAGCAAGGCAATCACCTACTCAAAATATTCCACATATGCATGAAGTACAGATTGTAGACACATTAGAGATGGGGGATGAAGACCTAATTATCCTTACTGATGCAGGTAATTGGGATATGTGTGTAACACATAAGGACAATATTTCTCAGAGTGATGCTAAATTAGTAATCATTGATCATCATGATACTCAAAGTGATGAGAGTGATTTAAGTATTAACAACAATATGAGCTCTGCTACAGAGCAAGTTCTTTCTCTCTGTATGGATATGGAGGGTAAGAAGTTTAAAATATCAGAGGATATCTCCATATTGGGTCAGATTGGAATAATTTCTGATACTGGAAGATTTCTTTTTGAGAATACTACACCTGACACATATGTAATGATGTCAAAGTTAAGAAGGGTTAAAGATTTTGATATAGAGGAGTTTACATACAAGAACAGTAAGTTTCCATTTGAGACACTTACTCCATTAAGAATATATCTTGCAAATATTAATATGCAGGGAGATATGGCATATACATATATAACTAAGGAGGAGATGGAGGAGGTAGGAGCTACAAAGAGTGCAGTTAATAACGCACAACAGCATGTTAGAGATCATATAATTAGACATATACAGGGTATGCATTGGGGATTTATAGTAAAGCCGTCATATTACAAAGAGAATATATGGCAGGTATCATTTAGGAGTACAAAGGGATATCAGAAGGTAGATAAGATTGCAGAGGCTTTGGGTGGCGGTGGTCATGAGTACTCTTCTGCTGCAAGAGTAGAAGCTAATCAGGCTCAGGAAGCTGTACAGATAGTGCTAGATACTGTTAAGGATTTTGTTTCTCAGGAATAGATTCTTTCTTTTTCTTACTTTCATTCTCTAACTCTTTTACCTTCCACATAAATATAC
>JBBADY010000035.1:0-7323 GCA_041656215.1 Candidatus Dojkabacteria bacterium
ATAACATTCCCTGAAGATATATATATATTATCTGGAGTACATAACAAAGAAGTTACTACAAAAGGTGCTACAGAAAATAACTCAAATGTATTTGTCCCTACCTTTTTATATACTGTACTACCTATAGCTATGTATAATATACCATCGGTAACAACAAATCTTGTAGGTAACCCTATAGCACTAAATATTAATACCCAACTACCTGATATCCCATCCTTTTCATATATCTCACCCGCACTGGTTGACAAATACAACCTTCCAGCAAATTCTTTTATATCTCGTACACTATCCGTAAAAGACACATCCTCCAAAACAATATCATCACCATCCCAAACATATAATCTATCAGGTCCTTTAGTAGAAAAATATAATAACCCACCATAACTCGCCATAGCATTTACTTGTTCTACTGGGACATCAATTACAGGATATTGTGATAACCCACTTAGTTCACTATATGTGCTTATCTCACCATCTGTGCCTATAAACAACATATCGTTATGTATAGCAAATGAATATGTATCTGTTCCTGCGGTATTAAGTGTATCTACCCAAACACCATCAACAAGTTTATATATAACATTACTAGCTGTTCCTACCCATATAGTATCATCATAATCTATCACACATAAAGGTGTAGCAACAGGTGATATTAACATAGGTTCCCAAGAAACACCATCCACATTACTTGTATACGAAAAACTTAACCCTAAAAAATGTATCTCGTCATTAAAATATATAGCTTCATATATAGTAGATGATGCTGTATACGCTAATTCCCAACTAGTGTCTCCCTGTTGAAATAAAAACACACCATCTGTGTTAGATATACTATCACTATTATAATCAAATAATAATGTTTCTCCTTCTTCATCAAAATACTTATCTTTAGTACTATGTATCCTAAACTTTTGGTTACCTTCTCCAGGTAAAATTTTCCACCAATAATGTAAATCCCACACCACACTCTCTGAATCACCGCCGTGTGCTATAGCGTCAGCGATATGGTCACCCAAGACAGCGTAAACGTTGCCTTGTGGATATATACCTCCAGGATCAGTTATAGGTACAGCGTCATGGTTAATACTACTATGTATAACACTATTCTTTTCAAGCGATATAGCTTGTGGTAACGATGGATGGTCTTGTGCTGTAACAAAAGTTATATCATCTAAATTTTCTTCTACACCTGTTGTGCCACCAACAGTTATCCCCCCAACAGGTACCCATTTCCCAAAATAGTATCTATATAACTTGTTTACATCCCTTACTAACCGCAACTCGTCTTGTTGTGCTGTATCAGGTAAATCTGTTACTTTATCTACCGCTTCTTTCAATGTAGATGTTGAACCACCCCTGTAATCAATTATTTTTACTATACCACCATTATGTCCACCACTTAACCCTGTTGCTGTTATTCTGTTCCCCACACTGTTACCACCAGAATCGTATAACTCTATAAGTATATTACCTTCAGAACCAGTATTACTATACGCAATATCTATCGTATTTGACGATACAGACGATACAACGTCAGCTGAACTGGAATTTATAGCGTTACTTAAAGATAACGCACAAGTATCCCAGCCACTACCGTCATCTGTTGCTCCTCTATAAAACTCTGTATCTACAGGCGTTACACTGTTGGTAGCAACAAACTCTACCCCATCAATAATAACTTTATCCCCTATAAGTGGTCGCCTGTTAATAATTATGCTACCTGTAGCTGATTGCGATGACCTCGTTTCTACCTTAAATATTCTAAACCTGTTAGGCTCAGGAACAACAGGAATGGAATTAGGGGATACTTCTATCTGGTTAATGATAGAATCTATACCCACATCTAAATAAGTGTCTCTATTTGCGTTATACGCTAGTATTTCAGCTATTGTGGTAACCTTCTTACCCGCAACTATTAGTTCTTGTGATGGAATAGTATGGCTAAGCGTATCTGATAACTCTGGTGTATCACCTGATATATAAAAATTGTTGAATATATCAGAAAAATCTGGTATATCAGGCATATCAGGTAAATACGTTAAAAGAAGGTCTATTATTTCTTGTAAGGTCAACCCATCAAGTCGTTCAGAATTGTCTATAATACCGTTAAAATTGGTATCATAAGCACCTATATTTAGTACCCTTAACTTACCCTCAAAATTAGAATCTATCTCTGACCCATTAACTACTGCTAATAAGATACAATTAGGGTTGTTCATCTCCATAGAACTAACTAACGTTGTTGCGTGCCCAAACTGTCTTGAACTTTCATCATAAGATTCTATCAGTTGTAAGTATAAATAAGAACTACCTGTTACACCTGTCCAAGTAACAACTTCATCTATATATATAGGTATACTATTAATAAACGCATATATAGCTGGTGTATCACCATCAGGTGACAACGTTACAGTATTTGCTACTAACGAATAATTGCCTTCAGTTATTACGCCACTACCATTAAAGAAGGGAGTCAAAGAATTAACTATCCGATATAAAGCGTGGTCAATAATATCTACACGCCGTTCATCTTCAGAAAAATCCCATGCGTCACCAGTGTTTACTGGTAACAAATACTTACTTGATTTGTACTCATACGCCATAATGGTATCCTATCAATGTCCAGCGTTGAAAAATTGTGTCAGCACAATCTGGGTTAATATTTATATCTTTATATTTATCGTTAAATTTAGTTATTATATCTAAATAAAACTCTTTATCTTTAATCAGTTCATCAGGTAAATTAAATATGTTTTTATCTTTAATATCACGTAACAGAAGTTGAGCAGAATCGTCTAACAGCGCTTCCTCAGTATAAGGTATAATTGTATACCCCATAATATTCCATTCTTTAGAGAATGTATTTATGTATGTATCAACATACTCCTGCATCGCTATATACATACTATCAGATATAACTTCTATACAGTTATCATAAAGTGCGTCAACATCAGGTTTCTTGAACAGTTTTTTGTATAACATCTTTATATACCTTAACAATCTCATCTATGTCTCCTTTTTTTAGTCCTATGTTTGCGTGATCCTAAACTTACGTCATCTACACCTGATAACTCTTTAAGTTTTACTTCTAACAACTCCAATATATCCCGTAAAGGTATATTAAGTTTAGGTAATAAAGTTTTACCTGTAGACAACATATCATCTAAAAACGCTGTGTTATCATCACTATACCATTCTTTATATTTATCTAATAAGTTTATTGCTGTCTGTGTTATAATATCACCTTCATCTGTATCCCAAATATTGTGTAAAGAAGCTAAATCTATATCTTTACGTTTTTTTGGTATCTCAATAACTAATACTGTCGGGTCTTCTGTATGTATATATCTTACGCTATCAGATATGAAATTAGATAAGTAAGGACAATCTTTACTACGTAACCGTTTAATTATTTTGTTATCTAACGGAATGCCTTCATTAAGAAAAGTCGGTTCCCAAACATCTTTACTTTCTGTCATCCATAAAATAAGGTCATCTAAATTCTTAAATGAAGAATCGTTATTATATTTATCTAACAATATACACAGTTTAGATAAACTTGTATAGTTATCACATAACCTACGTTTATGAGGTCCTTTACCATCACGTAAACGTGGTATATCAGTAAAGAAATTACCTATATCGGTATACTTTGATTCTAACACTTTATCTAAAAGGTTCTCTTGGTTATATTGTTTAATTTTTGCTGTCCTGAAACACTTTTTTATGTTATCAACTAAAACAAACTGCAATGGTGTCAATAGTTTATCCGAAACCTCATCTAATCGTTTACTTATCACACCCCTCATATATATATTATTCATTAACTCTGGTATTTTATTAATGTAATATATATCATGTAACATTGTGTCTATATCAATGAAATCTGAAGAAGATGTTTTACTTGATAACTTTATAGTAGTATCTCCTATATCAGGGTCATCCGAACCAGGTATTCCTCTTGCATGTAACTCTAACTTACTTTCAGAATAAAGAGTACCTGGATATTTTGTCACATCACCATCTACAGGTGCTTTGAATGTCTTTACTGAGTCAGGATTATTTATAGGTAGCATACAATAAACATTCCCCAAACTATAAATTATCTCTTTTATTTCATAAATATCAGTAGGTTTAAATTTATGTCGTGTCATATACTCAGAATCTATAGCAAACATACCCTCCCAATCCTTAATAACAACTAAGTCACCTACTTGAAACTTAGGTTTAGATTGTTGCGTTATATTTCTATTACTTAACCTTACTGATTTAACTTCTCTTTCTTTAAGTAATGTTTCTATCTTTTTTAGTTGTTGAGGAGTCATTTTAGATTCATGGTAATTATATAACACATCTAAGGCCTTACCCTTATCTATAGCTTTAGATATATTCTCATCTGATATATTCTTTTGATGTTCATATAATACATGTAAACACTTACCACTATCTATTGCCTTAGATATATTCTCTTGTGATAGTGTTTGGCAACGATACAAGGAGTCCATTTTATGATAGTCATCATCTTTATCCATAGCTTTAGATATGTTATCTTGTGTCATATTCTTTTGACAGGAATATAAAACAGATAAGTGTCTACCCCTATCTATTGCCTTAGATATATTCTCATCAGACATATTCTTTTGATACATATAAAGACAATTTAAAGCCACACCATTATCTATTGCCTTAGATATGTTATCTTGTGTCATATTCTTTTGATAGTAATATAAAATATCTAATTGTTTTCCTTTATCTATCGCCTTAGATATATTCTCATCAGATATATTCTTTTGATGCATATAAAGATAATCTAAACCCTCACCCTTATCTATAGATTTAGACACATCATTGTCAGACATAAACCCAGTATATTTTACAGCATATATTAAATCATCAATACCGATTCCTGACACACCTAACTCTATTATTATATGATGTATGTTTCTATACTCTTCAAATAATTCTTTAATAAAGAGAGTTAACTTAACATCATCTTCATTATATATCTCTTTACCATCTAATACTGAATACTTAGGTTTGTTATCTTCAAATATAATAAATACCCGTTTAGCCTCGTTTAAATAATAATCTGCCTCAGGCCAGTTCTTTGTACACCAAGGTAATGGATACCTACTATATACCATCCAGGCCTGTCTCCCTTCCTCTGTATTTAATATCTCTAATACTTTATATTTAGTATCGCTATATACTAACTTTGTTCCATGCCTTATATTATAGTTATCCTTTTCTTCCTGTGTTAATATATCCACATCTGAAAAACTTTTTATTAACGTTTCTAATGTATTAATATTATAATTAAATATATCTCGTTGTTCATCTACTAACTTATTTAAGGTCTTTGCTGTGTTATACTTAATTAGTAACTCTTTTAATTTATCTTTATTATCATCAGTTATACTATTATTACAATATTCTCTTACTATCCAATCCATATAAGAATATCTAGGTGTTGGATCTAACTCCCGTAAAGATTTTATTATTTCGTTAGATTCTTCTACACTTAAACCTAATTTTGATATAAGTAAGGTTCTTTGTTCGTTAGCACCTGATATAATACTCCTACTACTTAATTTAACGATAGTATTACCTAAATCAGGGTCATCAGAATTAAGGATACCACTAACATATAATTCTAATCCATCCTCATAGACAAAAAGTATATTATCCCCAAAATATTTATATAAGTAAGATAACATAGTATCATTATTAACAGGTATACAACTATAAACAATCTGCCCACCACTTTCTTTATGTATGTTCTTAATCTCATAAATATCACCATAAGTTACAGGAAAGCCTCCAGATAAACCATCAAACTCTTCTTTTGTTAATGTAACTAAATCTCCTTCTTTAAACTTTACACCTTTTTGTTGTAACACTATCCTATTACTTAATCTCATATTATTTACTATAGGTTTTACCTTTTTATACCCCGATTGTATCTTTATCAACCCATACCCTATAGCGTTCTCAAAAGCACCTTGAAACGATGCGTAAGACATATCACTACCCGAATCAGATATTTTCTTATAAAGTTGTTCCTTAGATTTCATGTCACTATGTATAAGTATATCCAGTATACGTTTTATACCCCTTAACCCTGTTATCCCAAACCCTGTCTTCCCATTATATATATCGCCTAATAACTGTCTCCCTTCATCTGTCACACTTATAGAAGTTATCTTACCTTCAACACTTCTACTGGATAATTTTATCATAGTTTTCTCCTTTTATTCAATCTCTACATCAGGATTAAGGTTACTCATACTATAAGTTTTGCTGCCCTGTTTAGGTCTAGACCAAGGAAACAATAGAACACAAGGCGGATGATAATTTCTTACAGAATCGCTTACCTTAAAGCTATTATACTGTTCTATACCTGTATTTATTTGCCCCATAGATTTACTTACTTGATTCTTTATTAAAACTGATAAAGGTTTACTCATTATCTATCCCCCTTTATGTATAATTTGTATACCCAAACATTTCCATTCTTGGATAAAACATATCGTCTAAGAACCAGCGTTCACCTGATATTTTTATAGTATAATCTTTACTCTTACCATCCATACTATGCTCAATAGATGTTATCATATACAAATCTTCGCTATTAGTAAACACGTAGTCATCAGTAAATTTGTTATTAACAACCTGTTTCTGTGGATGCCTTCTTATAGTTACTGGTGCTGATATATTTACATGTGCTAAATCAAATAACTTTATACCCGGTTGTCCCCAAGCTGACCATGACGCTGTAACTTTAGGTAAAACGTTACGTAAATAGTTGTTTGCTGCTACTCTATTAATTGTTTTCTCCGTATTCATGTGTGGGTTGTTTGTAAAATATATCTTCCTATAAGGGAAATACGCTTGATTTTCTTTATCTACATCACTTGTCTGCTCAATACTGTTTAATACACCTTTAATATAAAATGGCCATTTAGATGATATAGATGTATGCTCTTTCCGCAAATCTCCTGTCTGTGGATCATATAACGAAGTTAATCCTATCACTATAGACTGGTTAAACGCTGGACCTGTTTCTTCTACATAATTCAATATTCCACGTATCTCTTTCTCCCAACTACGTTCTTTAACAACTAAATCTTCCTCACCAGATAAATCTCGTTTTCCTTCTATGAACTCGTGTACTTTAATAAAATCTGTCCCTGTGTTACCTGTAAACTTGTTGTTTTTAAACAAGTTGCTGTTTATCTCGCCAGCTAAAATACCTAAATTTATGTAATGAAATACACCATCATCGTCTATATAGTACTGGTCACCAAAAAATTCCATAACCTT
>JBBADY010000036.1:0-7022 GCA_041656215.1 Candidatus Dojkabacteria bacterium
GAGGAAAGACTTTTTAAATCTCAAATATGTAAGATTAAAAAGGATGGAGAATTGGTATGTATGCTTCAAAAACCTCTCACATATATGAATAGGTCTGGTATTGCTGTAAGAGCAGTAATTAACAAGTTTGATATAGATGGGTTTGTACTAGCACATGATGATTTAGATATACCTCTAGGTAAGTACAAAATTCAAAAGGAGAAATCACCTAAGGGTCATAACGGGGTAATAAGTGTGGAGAGTAATTTAGGAACAAGTGATTTTTTAAGAGTAAGAATAGGGATAGAGAATAGGGGAGAGAGAAAAATACCTGGTGAGGATTATGTATTACAGAAATACACAGAAGAAGAATTAGATACTCTTAAGGTAGCAATTGAGGAGAGTATTCAAGAGCTTCTTTCTACTATCTTTGAACTTTAATCTCATATTCAGGATATATCTTAGAGATTTCTTCTAAGGTATGTACCATCGTTTCTTTATCTTTCTTTAGTACAATACCTACCTCCTGGTTATCCAATGTAAGTCCTAGATTAACAATCTCTTCTGTTTTAGTATCAACTATGAAAAATATCTTTCCTGGTACAAGCTTTGGTCCTAATCTTCTTAATGAGTTTCTTTCATTAAGATATTGATAAAGAATATCTTCATATGAATCTTTTACACTGTATCCTTTAATATCATTTTTCTTTTGTGAGAACTGTTTTAGTACAGGCTCTATCGCTTTATTCTGATTAAAATACACCTGTGAGATTAATCTGTATGAAGTCATAGCCCCATATTTGTACTTAATATTTCCTAATAGAGAGTTTCTAGAAGAAATCATATATCCGCCATCTAAAATCTCATATGCATTCTTTACTAACTCCTCTCTGTTTGCATCTAACAGGTTATTTCTCCCACTGTTATCTGTATCAGGATCTTTGTAATCAATTAAGCTGTCAAAATCAGCATCATATATGATTTTACCTTCCTCTCTGTATATAGCCATATTGTATGTTTTTAATCCCATGTATGTATTAAAGAAAAGGAAGAAGGTAGAGATTACAAAGAGTGTATATATTGCATATTTAATATATATATTTCTTTCTAGATATTTTCTGTATATAAGTAATAGAAACAGTGCAATTATGAGTAGCTCAAGTGCTGCTCCTGTAGTGAAGATATATTCACGGAAGTAGCTTCTACTAAGTACTCCTCCTAGTAAGGTTACCTCTAGATTGAGAGGGAAAAGGACTCTAGAATATGAGAGTAATATATCAGCAAATAGGTGAGACATTACACCAATGAGAAAGGAGTATTGTAATATGTTAACGAAATTCCTGTTTAAAATATTCTTTAGATTTGTATTAGCTACTCTCTTTAAAAGAATTAATCCTAATCTAAGAAGTACCCATGCTAATATCCAAAACAGTATACTGTGTGTAAATACATGATGATGTTGAAAGGGTGGAGTATCACCCATACTTAATACAAATATATCGAAGTCTGGTAATATACCGAAAAAGAAACTTAGAAGAGCAATTGCTAACTGTTCTCCTTTTGTTAATTTAAGAATTCTTTTCTTCTGTATACTCTCATTAAGTATGTAAGAGAGAGGTCCATGAGCTATAAACATATTAATCTTTTATCTAAATTATCTTCCTAATTATACACTTCCTTGATAGAATTACCCTGTTATGATTAAAATATTTCTTTCAGATTTTGAAAAGATATTTGTACTTCCTAAGTTACAAGAGAACTCTTTACTTGCAATACCTAATCAGTATGAGGAGTTTGTAGCAGAATTAATAGGGTTAAAACTTAAAAGAGGTGTTTGTATACTACCTTTTAATGATGATTTAGAGCCACAGTTTAGAACACTCTCTGTAGATGATACATGGGATATTTCAACATATATCTCTTTAGGCTATGTAAATGTAGAGAGGGTATGGAGTAGTGGTGAGATATCTGTTTTAGGAGAAACAATCCTCATATGGCCATACAGCTCTAAAGATATTCTTAGAATTACACTGTTAGGTAATACCATAGAGAGTATAGATGTATTAAATCCAGAGGATAGGAGGAGGATTAAATCTGTATATTCAGTTCGAATCTTTAACAGTGAACAAGATGTTGTAGTTGCTAATGAGAGTGCTAAAGATCTTTTAGTTTTAAAAAGTACACCAAATCTTTTTGAGAAGGATGGTTGTATTGATATTGGTATTAACAATCTTCCAAATTTAAGTATATATAAAGAGTCTAAATCTAGTATTAATATCTTAGAGGATTACAGAAAGAGAGGCTACGAGATATGGTATCTCTCTAAAGATCTGTTTAAATATGAATCTAAAGTAGAGGGTATAGATAGGGTGTATGAAATCGAGGGTAGTGTAGAAGCCTCTATTCCAAGGGGCTTTATATATGAGAAAGGTAAGGTAGTACTTTTAACAGACAGGGAACTTCTAGGAGAATTAGATTTAAGTATATATCAAAAGGACAAGAAAATTGATCCTTCCTCTTTAGATTTACTTAAGAAAATCATTCCGGGGGATTTTGTTGTACATGAGGATCACGGTATAGGGAAATTCTTAGGTACACAGCAAAGAGATGGTGTTACATATATAGAGATAGGGTATGCAGGGAATGACAGATTGTATGTACCACTAAGTGCTTCTGGCAAGGTTATGAAATATATCAGCAGTGGTAAGTTTCAACCAAGGCTTACTGGTTTAAATAGTGGATTGTGGAATAGGATTGCTAGTAAGGCAAAGGAGGATGTTGAAAATATTGCTAAAGAGCTTTTACAAATATATGCTCTTAGGGAGATCTCTAAAGGTATTACAATATTAAAGAGTGATGAGCAGATATATGAGTATTGGAAATTTGCTAATGAGTTTGAGTTCACAGATACAGAGGATCAATATATCGCTACTAAAAATATAGCAGAGGACTTTAAAAGAGGTAGACCTATGGATAGGCTTCTTGTTGGTGATGTAGGTTTCGGTAAAACAGAGATTGCCATGAGGGCTGCCTTTGCTGCAGTTAACAGCGGTTTACAAGTTGCACTACTTGCTCCTACTACAATACTTGCGAATCAGCATGTAAGAGTTTTTAGAGAGAGATTTAAAAAATATCCATTTAATATACAGGTAATATCTAGATTCCAAACAGCTAAAGAGAGAGATGATATTGTAAAAGGTGTTAATGATGGAAAGATAGATATATTAATAGGGACTCATAGCATACTTTCTAAAGATATTAAGTTTAAAAATTTAGGGTTACTTGTAGTAGATGAAGAGCAGAAGTTTGGAGTAAAGCAGAAAGAGAAATTAAAAGGTAGTAGGGTGGATACTCATGTCCTCTCCATGACAGCTACTCCAATACCTAGAACATTAAATATGTCTTTAATGGGAGTGAGAGATATCTCCATTCTTGCGATTGCTCCATCTGGTAGGAAAGAGATACTGAATGAATTTTCATCTTTTGATCTTAAGAAAGTAAAGGCATGCATTACAAGGGAGTTAGATAGGGGTGGGCAGATATACTACCTGCATAACAGTATAGATAGTATATATACCGTAGAGCAAAATATTAGGAAGATGCTGCCTGATATTAAAATGGAGGTAGCACACGGTAGATTGTCTGGTAATAGGTTGATTACTGTAATGGATAGTTTCCTTAATGGTGAAATTGATATATTACTTTGTACAACAATAATAGAGAATGGTTTAGATATTTCTAATGCAAATACCTTAATTGTAGATGATGTAAACAGGTTAGGATTGTCTCAGATGTATCAAATTAGAGGGAGAGTAGGTAGGGGTGACAAGCAAGCATATGCATGTTTCTTCTATGAATCTCTTAAGGGAGATAGTGCTCTTCGCCTTGAAGCTATAAGGGAATCTCAAGCACTGGGCTCTGGCTTTGTTCTCTCAAATAGAGATTTAGAGATAAGGGGGGCAGGAGATATTTTGGGTAAGAAACAGAGTGGAACGATTAACTCAATTGGTTACGGTTTGTATACACAGCTTCTTAAGGAAGCAGTCGACAGATTAAAAGGTAGTAAGTAAGGGAGCTTCTGGGTGTACAAATAATTTTCACTTGTTACTCTTTCTTTACTAGTTTAATATGTACCACTATGTCCACTGTCCTGTATAGAAAATATAGATCCCAGAACTTCGACGAACTTGTTGGTCAGGATCAGATAACCAAAATTTTAAAGAATGCAGTTAAAAGTAATCAACTTTCTCATGCATACCTTTTTGTAGGCTCTCGTGGTACTGGTAAAACTAGTACTGCAAGAATATTAGCTAAGGCCGTAAACTGTGAACACTCTCTTAAGGATGGTAATCCATGTAATAAGTGTGGGATTTGTAAATCTATCAGCAATGGTAACTTCTTAGACTTAATTGAAATAGATGCTGCATCTAATAGGGGTATTGATCAGATTAGGGAGCTTAAGGAAAGAATAGAGTTCTCTCCCTCTGAGGGACGTTTTAAAGTCTACATCATCGATGAGGTGCATATGTTGACTAATGAGGCATTCAACGCCCTCCTTAAGACTCTAGAGGAGCCTCCTGCACACATAATCTTCATACTAGCAACTACAGAGGCTCATAAATTACCAGCAACCATACTCTCTCGCTGTCAAAGATATGATTTTAGACTTGGTAGTGATGATCAGATAAGGGATATGCTTAAAGATATTGCAAAGAAAGAGAAACTAAAAGTAGAAGATGGCGCTATGGATATTCTTGTAAGAAATGCTAGAGGTAGTTACCGTGATGCTCTCTCTCTTCTGGATGTAGTCTTTAATGGCCAACCTAAGGGTGGTAATAGTAAAGAGATTACAGAGTCAGAGGTAAGAGAGATATTGGGTATACCTGAGATAAATATGGTGAATGATCTAATAGGTAGCTTACTTAAAGGGGATGCAAAGGGTAGCTTAGAGAGTATAAAGGAGTTAGAGATTAAGGGTATTAATCTTTCTCAGTTTGTATCATATGTTTTAGAGATACTAAGGGAGGTATTGGTTGCTAAACTTTCTGATATTGAATTAAAGGAGTATACATTTTCAAAGGATTTAGACTTAAAAACCTTAATGTCCCTTATTACCTCTTTCATTAATACCGAAAGAGAGCTAAAGAGTACCTCTAATCAGATACTGATTCTTCAGATGTTGATACCTCAGTTTTGTAATGAAAATATACCTACTAAAGAAGTAGTAGAAAAAGAAGAGGTAAAGGAGAAGAAAGAAGAAAAGAGGAAGAAGAGCGGTATGATATTAGAAAAAAAGAGCGAGGAGGTAGAGGTGGTGTGTTCTGATGCTGGTTTGCTTAATATTGAGGATATTCAAAAGAATTGGAATGTGATTGTAGCAAAAATTAAATCTCAAAATACAACACTTTCTGCATTCTTGAATGTATCTAAGGCTATAGATATTAAGGGTGATGTACTTAATATTGAAGTACCTTTTAAATTCTACAAAGATCAGATAGAGGGATACTCTAGTAAGCAGATAATTCGTAATACCATTACCGATGTAGTTGGTGTTACTTGTAGAGTAAGCTGTACTGTAAATGAGAGTGTAAAACCTAAATTACAATCCTCTGTAGATGTTGTTTTAAAGAATGTCCCCGTTATAGAGAAGAAGAAAGAGGAGAAAAAAGACGAGGGTAAGAAGTTTGATTTTCCTAAAAAGAAACTAGGAGAAGAGGTAGAAGCAATATTTGCTGGTATGTAAGAACTTCTTTTTGGGGTATAATTCAGTACTAATTAATTTGTATATATTTTAGATATGTTAAATCCTGTTGAGTTAATAAAGATGCAGCAAGAGGCTAAGAAGATGCAAAATAAGATGAGAGAGAAAAAGATTGTAGGTGAATCTAAGGATGGAATGCTTAAACTTTTCATGAATGGGGCTCAGGAGTTTGAAGATATTTGGGTAGATGATAACCTAATGGATCCAGATATGATTGATAGGTTTAAGAAGAATATGAAAGAGGCATTTAAAAGCTATCAGAAGAGTTTACAGAAAGAGATGGCTAAAGATATGGACTTAGATCAACTGAAGAGTATGTTAGGTTAATATGTCTGTACTACCACTCTCTGTAGAAAAAGTTATCAATGAGTTAAGTAAATTACCTGGTGTAGGTCCTAAGTCTGCTGCTAGGATGACATATCACTACCTTAGATCTCCAAATAAAGATGCAACAAAGTTAGGTAATGCTCTTTTAGAGATGGATGAGAATACTAAATTTTGTTCTGAGTGTTTTAATGTAAGTGATAAAGAGGTGTGTGATATATGTAGTAGTGATCAAAGAGATAGGGGTAAGATATGTATTGTAGAGGAGCCTTTAGATGTAGTAGCTTTTGAGAATTCATCCATATTTGAGGGTACATACTTCGTACTTGGCGGAGTTATATCTCCTGCAGAGGGTATTGGTGCTCAGGAATTAAGATTTGATGAGTTAGAAGCAAGAGTAAAGAGAGATATTAAGGGTTTAGATACCCCTTTAGAACTAATCGTAGCTACTAATCCTAGTTTAGAGGGTGAAGCTACAGCTAGTTACATATTAGACCTATTTAATGTTTACCTTAAAGAGGGTAAAATTAAGATTACAAGACTTGCAATGGGTTTACCTACTGGTGCAGATTTAGAGTATGCAGATAGGTTGACATTAAAAAGAGCATTAGAGGGTAGAAGAGATATTTAATATTAAGATGATTTAGATGAGACTGTACTCTACATTGGATAGAAAAGTAGTTGAGATAGAGCCGATAAAGGAAGGGGAGGTTTCAATATATAGCTGTGGTCCAACCGTTTATAACAGAATGCATGTTGGTAATATTCGTGCCTATGTAAGTTGGGATATACTGCATAGAGCTTTGGAATATCTAGGATTTAATGTGAAGCGCGCTATGAACTTTACAGATGTAGGTCATATGACTCAAGATGAGGATTTTGGTGAGGACAAGATAGATATAGCTGCACGCTCTACAGGTAAAGATCCATTAGAGATTTCTAATAAGTATATACGTAC
>JBBADY010000037.1:0-7007 GCA_041656215.1 Candidatus Dojkabacteria bacterium
ATATTCAACTAATATCCCCTACCGACAAGAGATAGTAGATATACCCTAGTAATGACTATCTGAAACCCCTAACTAGGGATAAGAAATATCAGATACTAACCGAACCTAATCAGTTAGACTTAAGCAAAGTTGTAAGCATATGCAGGTGCAGAGAATGCAGCTACTAGCTTACTTGCAAAAGCGTTAAGTTTGTTTTCTACACTTATCTGTGTTTTAGTTTTACGAACTAAAAAACGATTTGTGACTAACAACCCTTATGACTTCTGTCGAAAGCCCTACGTCCCCATATTCTTAAAGAACGCTATATTATACCACTATTCTTTACTATTTCCGAATAGTATCTAGCCACTCCCTCTGTATGTTTAAATCGCTCTTTCGGGAGCTGTGATACCCTTGAGTCTTCCCATTCACTCCAGTTGTTAGTAAGACCTCCCTCTATCTGATGAGAGGATGTAGCAGCTCCCCAGAGGAAATCTTTAGGAAATTTAAACTCTCCTTTTATATATCTCCCAAAGACTAATAGCTGTGGCAACAGATAGATTTAAAGAATCAATATCCTTTGAATGAGGTATATATATCCCCTCCCCTGTATCTTTAAACTCCTCAGGTAATCCACTAGACTCATTACCGTGCACTATTGTAAACGGCCTCTTTATCTCTACCTGCGTAATATCCTTTGCTCCATTTAACATAAAGGGGTAGATGTTGTTACTACTGTACTTAGAAGAGTACTCTTCAAAAGAATTAAAATATTCAAAGTTAATATGAAAGAGAGAACCCATTGTTGCTCTTACAACCAGAGGGTCAAAGATATCCACTGCAGGCTTTACAATACCTAAATTCTTTAAATTAAAACCAAGCATAGTCCTAATGATTGTACCTAGATTACCCTGATTACTTGGATTAACAAGAACTACATGATCCTCACCACTTTGTAACTCAGACTCATATTTCTTAAATACCGCTACTACATATGTATTCTCTTTCACAGATATTCTCTCTATTGCTCTATCTGCATATTCAAAAGGTATCCCTTTCTCATTACAAAGTTTTAAAACCTCCTCTATACCATCACTACCCTCAGAATCTTTCTTAAGTAAAACTTGATATACACTCTCTGCTTTGTATTTAAGCAAATCTATTACAGGATATGCACCAAATGCATATGAGTATTCAAACTTCTTTTGATATCTTTTAATCTTTGGTAAATACATACTATTTCTTCTTTAATATATCTTTTAATATCTCATCCACAGAACCCTTACCCTTTGTAATTGCCCACTTCTCATCTCTAAGTATCATATATGCCTCTTCTACCTTTTTCTTAGTTTCTGTAAGCAGTAGGTTTCTTCTAGTAAGTTCTCTCTGAGTATCCTCCTCACTCTTGTACATCTCATATATGCTGTAAAGAAACCCTATTAGTAATACAAGGTAGCTAATGAATTTAGCTACTGTAGAAAGATTAAGCATTAGGTAGTATTCAATATTAAGAAATGGTAAGAAGAATATCTGAGAGAGTATGGCAAACGTAAGTGAAAATATTAACCAAAAATCAAAGCTTCTGTAATATATACCCCTACCTCTTAGATACCCTATTAAGGTTAATATATATATCATCATCGCTACTGTCTGCCCTATTATCGCAAATATATACTCTTTCTGATTATTAAATATATTCGAAAATATGGAGATTAGGATTGTAAATACTGTAAAAAGAAGAAGTATTGCTACAAGTACAAACCTTTCATTCATACTCTTCTTCCTATGCTCCTCTCTTACAAAAATCCAACTAAGGAAAAAGGTTAGAGCGAGAAATACTCTTGAGAATACTACACTGTTAGGGAATATCTCTGCATTACTAACATTAAACAGATCTGTAAATATATTTAATGTGAGTAATATATGAGAAACATCCAATGTTGCTACTACTACAAACCCTATACCTAAGAGTAAATAGTTAAAGGAGTTCTTCTTTGTAAAAAATCTTAGTAGTGCTAATGTCCCTATAAAGAAGGCAAATATACCTGCTAAAAGATCCACTATCAATTGAAAATCCTGTATCCACTTTAAACTACCAGCTACATATCCAAAGATGAGAAAGAATATTACAGTAAGAAGGATAACTATTTCTTTCTTTTTAACATCTCTTTTTGTAAATTTCTGTATCATACAAACATTCTAATACATGAGTTTAGAAAAAGATATTTTTTCATTTCTCTCTGCATGTGGAGCACATACTGTTACATATCCTTTCTGATTCTGTGATATGTAGTAACCTGTACCATTAATGGATATGGAGAGAGGATCTTGTGGCATTACAACTAACTTCTCTGAGTTTTCATCATTTAGAAATGTCATATCTACTAAATCAGTACAGTTAGATGACCCTGTTTTACATATTTCGTTTCCATAGCTTACACATACTTCACTCTTTGGAATAGCTGCATGTATGATTCCATACTGATTGTTATGTGCACTTACTAAAGAGAGTATGGATGATATATCTGCACTTCTTTTCATATTTCTTGCCTCTGCTGCTTCTTTACTTGGGTTTATTATTAAAAGTGCAAAGAGAGCAATCATAGCTATCACAGAGAGTATGGTTAACATTTCTAAGGTTTTAAATCTTCCCTCTTTAACCTTTTTTATAGGTACAAAGTTTATTGTTTCAATATTACGTACACTCTTTTTCATATCTACATGATACATAAAAGTAGAGTTTCTTTACATAGCTCGAACGCATACCTATAGAATGATAGTGGGTTGAATATAGTAATACGGGTTGTAATTATGCCTTGGGCATGGGATTTCTATTGTTATCCACAATATGAATGCTCAAGTGGATAGCGGGTAGTAAAAATTACAACAGGACATAGTTGATGTTAAAAAGAGTGTAGAGGAGTTAAGATAATATAAAATCAAAATCTTTGATTAAATACGGAGAGGGTGGGATTCGAACCCACGGTACACAGAATGTACAGCACTTTTCGAGAGTACCCTATTCGACCACTCTAGCACCTCTCCAGTAGTGCAATTATACCAAAGCCTGGGATAATAATATATTGGAAGAAAGGGGTTTTTACTGATTTTACTAAGCTATAGGATTGGTAAGCCTGGCTTTAAATATCCTCAAAAGGTATGTAATCACCATAGTTAAGCCTATCTATTCTCCCCTGCTTCCTTACATCCTTGTAAACCACTTTATCTTGTAAGAGTATGAATATTGCATCTTTATCTGCCTCACCAAGAAGAAGTATTAAAGCTCTAGGATATCTTAATCTAGTTTCTACTATTAATAGGTACTGACCATTCTTAATTGAAAACCAGAAGTTATCTAACATGAACCACTCATATAGCCTATTACCTGTATCAATACCTCTTGCCGTTATCTTATGTGTTACTGTTGTAGGTTTGTTTGTACCAGCTACATAGATAAAGAAGAGTAAGGCTATTAAACTTGCCATAAGTAAGTACTGCCCTAAGACTGCAAGAAAGAGCACAAAGAGAAGGTAAAGGGCTAATACAAATCTAAAGGTTTTATTCTCAAACTTAAACTCATACCTATCAGGTGCTTCCCATTCAAAAAGCTTAATATTTTGTACTACCTTTTTAGTAGGCAGATCACTCTCTTCAAGTACTAACTCCTTCTCTACTACCTTTTTTCTTTTCTCTGCTTTGCTCTTTGCAATAACGTCCTGTTTAATTCTTTGTATTTCATCTTCTTTCTCTCTTAAAGACATCTCACCAGAGATAATTTTGGCTATTTCAGAAAACTCATGTTTGAGAAACTTTTTACTCTTACTCTCTTTCATATATCACTATTATATTGATTAATCTATTAGATAACAAACAAAGCTAACAAGATAATTAGCAGGATACCTAACCCCCAATATATATCCAGTATGTGGAAGAAATTTAACATAATTACAAGAAATACACCTACTGTAATTAATACACCTACTTTTACAACATACATTTTAAGTTCATCTGTATTCTCTCTCTTAAGTATTAATGTTAATACTCCATACATTATTAAGCATGTTATAGATGAAAACATAATGAAAAGAAGAAGAGAGAAAACTAATATATTAAGCCAATCATACTCTCCAAGGCTATTTAGAGGTAAGAAGCTCTCTATTGAGAATAAATACAACAGGATAGTAACAGAGAATATTCCTAAGAAGAGTAATGTTATCAAGAATTTAATATTTCTATCTCTATAAGTTTTTCCTTCCACCTCTTTAAGTCCTATTCTTAGAAATTAATTTTATTCTTCTTTCAATGAATATCTTAATTATAGATAAATCTAAAACTATTTCATACATAATTAAAAAGAGTCTGATTGCATATGGATATAACATCAGTGAAGATGGTACAGATTTTAATAGTGAGAATCTTTTAAAAAGAAATCTGTTTGAAATTTTAATATTAGATACTAATCTCTCAGGTAAATACTGTACTGTAGATATCTTAAAGAAAGCTAAAAGTAACAAGAGCTCTGATTGTAAGATATTAGGTATATGTAGTACTGGTAATTGGAGAGATAAGGTGAACTTTTTAAATAATGGAGGAGATGATGTACTCTCCTACCCTTTCCCTATGCAAGAGTTAATTGCAAGAATACAGTCTTTACTTAGAAGACCTAATAGCTACATAGACTCTCAGATGTATATAGGGGATGTAGTTCTTGATACAAGGAATAAAACAGTGTCTGTAAAACAGAAGGATGTTGATTTAAGAAAAAAGGAGTATGAGTTACTAGAGTATCTAATGAGAAACAGAAATAGGACTGTAAGTAGATGTGAGCTATTGGACCATGTATGGGATTATAGAAGCTATACAGGTTCAAATACTGTAGATGTTCATGTAAAGAGAATTAGAGACAAGATTATAAATAAATCTCTAATTGAGACTGTACATGGACAGGGTTATAGAATTAAAGATAGAAAAAACTCTAAAGCATCATCGGCATTACAAGATGAACAAAATCAGGATCCTGATCAATCTTAAATACTCCTGGTTTAACGGTTTCGCTACATTCAAATATTATATCCTCAGAATCAAGATGATTTAGAATATCAGAGAGTAATCTAGAGCTAAACGCTATCTTAAGTGAATCACCCTCTATACTGCCTTTGAATGTACTCTTATTACTACCTAAATCTGTTTGTGTAGCAGAGAGTGTAATACTTTCAGCCTTTGAATCAATATCTAATATTAGCTTATTACCTAATACACTCTTTGCAATTATATTTGTAATTTTAAGAGAGTTTAAGAAATCATTCTTACTAATCTTAGCTACTGTCTTATATCCAGTAGGTATAATTTGTCTATATTCAGGAAACTGTCCATCTATTAATCTAGATACTAAATCTATATCACCATACCTAAAGAGTATCTGATTCCTATCCTCTATTAAATGTAACTCTACAATACTCTCATCCCCTACCTCTGTTACTATATGTGCTAATTCTAGTAATGCTTTAACAGGCACTAATACATTAATATCTTTCTCTGAACTTGAATCTAACTTTATAATCTGCCTTGAGAGTCTTAATCCATCTGTACCAACAAATGAGATACTGTCTCCAGATATTTCTAAGAGTATTCCTGTAAGTACTGGTTTAATATCATCTGTTGCTGCAGCAAAAGCAACTCTGTTAACAGCCTTAACTAGTAGCTCTTTAGAGATCTTAAGTAGAGGTTTCTTATCTACAACAGTAGCAACTTCAGGAAAATCATCAGCAGGCATAGTGTTTAAACTAGCAAAGTTTCCAGTACTAGAGATATTAAATGATTGATTCTCTAAAGTAACATCAATTACCTCACTTGGTACACTATTAACAAACTCTGTTAACTGTTTTGCAGGAACTGTAATCTTACCTTCAGATTTAACATCAGCCCCTATCCATGTATTAATACCTATTTCTAAATCTGTAGCTGTAATGATTAACTTACCCTTACTACTTTCAAATTGTACATTGTTAAGTATAGGTAAACCTGGTTTACTGCTTACTACTCTACTTATAATGTTGAGATACTTAGCAAAAGTATCTTGATTACATGTAAATTGCATATTAAATATATCTAAGATTATATAGTTAGGCAGTAACTATTACATTCTACTCAATCTGCTCTCTGTTTTCTACTCTTTTATTAATTTAAAAATTAAGTAATCTTAGTAGTAGAGAGTGTTGATAAGTTGATAACTATCTTTTAATTCTTTAATAAGTTACTACCCTACTCTATTTCTAAACTTAATCTCTATGTCGAAAATTATTTAATTAAATTTATACCTATTATTATGTATTACTGCTTTGCATGTAGATAAATAGCTGTGTATGACTTCTGTGTACTTCTTCGGATAACTGTATGTTAGATGTGAATAGTTAATGCTTTATTAATCAGTACTTTTAAGTAGAACCCTTTTAATTAACAGTATCTTAAAATGTGGAATACCTACATGTTATCCCATACATATACACATTAATCCACATGGTATACACAGCTATTGAGTAAGCTCTCTTTTACAACTCTCTATCTTTTCAGCTAAGCGACTATCTTTCTCCATCTTTTCAGAAATCTGTTTGTATGCATGTATCACAGTAGTATGATCTTTCCTATTAACCTCTTTAGCTACTCTCTCTAAGGGTAAATCTAGCTCTTTTCGAAGCAGATACATAACTACCTGTCTGGTTAAAGCAACATACGCTGTTCTTCTACTACCTTTAATATCTGAAATAGGGACATCAAAGATTGTAGATACAGATTTAATAACTCTCTGAGGAGTAATTCTTAATCTCTTACTCTCTATATCTACCTGGAGTATTCTAGCGACCTCTTCATATGTAGGTTTCTCCCCTAGTTTCATTAATGTAACTACTTTGTTAAGTGCACCTTCTAATTCTCTCACACTACTCTCAATATTCTTTGCTATTAACTCTATATATTCGTCAGCTACAATAAATTTTTTCTCTGAGAGAATCTGTTTAAGAATAGCGACTCTG
>JBBADY010000038.1:0-6615 GCA_041656215.1 Candidatus Dojkabacteria bacterium
ATGCTTACTACTGTTTCAATAGGGGTACACCTTGTTAAGGTAGGAGATTTTGAAAAGTATTTAGGGAATGAGGATAAATTACGTATAGAGTGGGATAAGGCAGTAGATATTGCTGATAAAATGGCATATGTAGCCAAAGATAATGGTAGAAATCAGGTAATATTTTCAGGTAATATTAAGAGTGATCCTCAATAGCTTGTACAAAGGAGCCCTTGTCTCTTAACCCTATTAAAGTCTCTACAACTTCACCATCTTTAAAAAGCATAACCGTTGGAATACTCATAATTCCATACTTACCAGCAATCTCTCTCTCTGAGTCTACATCCATTTTACATACCTTTACTTTATCTCCCATATCCTGTGCTAATTCCTCAATTACAGGGCCTAATACTCTACATGGTCCACACCATTCAGCCCAAAAATCAACTAAAGCTAACCCCTTGTGGTCTAAGACCTCTTCTTGAAAATTACTGTCTGTTAAATGTAATAGTGACATATCTATAAACATTAAAATTAGGTTGTTAATAGGAAAATCATGATATTCCTAGTATAATTATACCATGAAGAGATTTAGATTGACTAATAATAACTGGGACGAAGTAATTAAAAAGGCTCTACAAGTACTAAATGAAGGAGGACTTGTAGTATATCCAACTGAGACCTGTTACGGTATTGCAGTAGATGCTACTAATGAGAGAGCTTTAGCTAAATTACTAGCGTACAAGACATTTAGGGGCTCTAAACCAATCTCTATTGCTGTATCAAACATAGAGATGGCTAAGAAGTATGTAACTCTTAATGAAATGGCTGAGAATATATACAGAAACTACCTACCTGGACCAATTACTGTAGTCTCTATGGGCAAGGGTAATCTTAGGCCTCCTGTGGTCTCTAAACAGGGCTCTACTGGCGTAAGGATACCAGAGTATAGATTTACACTTCAAATGATTGAGGAGTTCGGTAGGCCTCTTACAGCTACATCTGCGAATGTATCTTACAAGTCTCATCCATACAGTATTGATCAGTTGATAAAGGACTTACCTAAGAAGAGTGAGAGTTTAATAGATATGTATATTGATGCAGGGAAGTTGGCTCACAATGTACCATCTACAATATTAGATACCACTATGAATACTTTAACAGTATTAAGGGAGGGTAGGGATAAGTTTGAAGATGCAGTATTACAAAGTACTTTACTTGAGGAGAGTGTTACAAAGAGTGCTAAAGAGACTTCAGATATGGGAGAGAGTTTTTCTAAGGAGTATTTAAATGGATTAGAGGGTAGCACAGTTATTGCTTTAAGTGGTGAGCTAGGGTCAGGAAAAACACAGTTTACAAAAGGCATAGCTAAAGGAGTAGGGGTAAAGGAGTTAGTTAACTCTCCAACCTACACAATCATTAATGAATATGAGTATGATTCTAAGATATTAGCCCATATGGATACATGGAGATTAACAGATGAGAAAGCATTAGAAAGATCTGGATTAATGGAGCATTTGCAGAAGGGTAATACCGTTGTAATAGAGTGGGCGGACAAGTTTTATCAAGAGATAGAGGAGATATGTCGTAAAAAGAATATCCCTATGTACAAGGTTACATTCAAATATATTTCATTAGAAGAAAGGGAGGTAAGGATATATGGTACTAACTAAGGAGTTACTAAAAAACAAACCGTTAATATTAGCTATTGATACTAGCTGTGATGATACCTCTGTAGCACTACTTAGAGGTAGAGAGGTGATATCAAGTGAGCTTTCTTCTCAAACAGAACTGCACTCTGAGTTTGGTGGAGTGGTTCCTGACTTAGCTAAAAGATTGCATGAGGAGAACATAGAGGGGGTGTATAACAGGGCACTGAACAATAACCCGGGTATGATAAATAATGTAGATTACATAGCAGTAACTACTGGCCCGGGGCTAGCGATAGATCTAGAGGTTGGTATTAAATATGCTAGGGAGCTGGCATACAGATATTCTAAACCGTTTGTACCAGTTAACCATATGGAGGGTCATCTCTTTTCATCTTTACTTCTTAATTCAAAGGGTAATGGGTTAGTAAGTGATGATGATTTAGTAAACTCTTTTCCTGCACTTGGTCTACTTATGTCAGGTAAGCATACAGAGTTAATATATATTGAAGAGATTGGTAACTACAAGAAGTTAGGTCAAACATTGGATGATGCAGCAGGTGAGGCATTTGATAAGGTGGGTAGGATTCTTAATTTGGGATATCCTGGTGGTCCTGTTGTTACAGAGTTTGCAAAAAAGGGTACTCATGGAGTAATTACTTTTACTACTCCAATGAAAAATTCTAATGATTTAAATTTTAGTTACTCTGGATTAAAGACAGCGGCTCTATACAAATCTAAAGAGTTAAGAGAGCAAGGTATTGCTGAGAGAGAGTGGATATATGATTTTTGTAGAGGCTTTGTAGATGCTGTTACTGATTCTGTAATTATTAAATTAAAGAAAGCTATAGAGCTAAATCCTGATGTTAAAACTGTATTTGTAGGTGGCGGTGTATTTAATAGTGAAGAGATATTAAGAAGTGTAGGTACTGTTGTTAGATCTTACAATCTTAAGTATTACTTTCCTGAGATAGAGTATAGGAGTGATAACGCAGGTATGATAGGGGTTAGTGCATATTTTAATATACTTCAAGAAAAGTATCTTACTGATAGAGATGATATTGAGAGTGTAGATAGAGACCCTAGATTGTCCCTTTGATTTTCCCTGTATTTGTAGTATAATCCTACTGTCTTTTAAAGGCACTAGTGGAGTAATTGGCAACTCGTACCATATAGGTCCAATATATTGGCTTTGGTGAGATAGAGGTTCGAATCCTTTCTAGTGTACTTTAATACTTGACAGTGGTAGGAGTTACCAAATGAGTGAGGTCTTTTTTCTCCCCCTTTCCCTTCTCAAAACTCCTACCACTAATTTTCTTTTTATTCCCTTGATAAGTGATCTTCTATCTCTAATAGTCTGTTATATTTTGCTAATCTTTCACCTCTGTCTGGTCCACCAAACTTAGATTGTTGTGCAGGTGTACCTACTACTAAGTCAGCTATAAAGTTATCATTTGTTTCTCCACTTCTGTGTGATATTACAGCATTCATACCGTTATCTACTGTCATCCTTATAGCGTTTAATGTTTCTGTTACAGTCCCTATTTGATTCAATTTTATCAGTACTGCATTAATTGCTTTCTCTGATATTCCTTTCTGTATTAATTCTGTATTTGTAACTAAGAGATCATCTCCCACTATTTGATATTTACTACCTAATTCTGATGTAAATCTCTTCCAATCTCCCCAAGCGTTTTGATCCATAGGGTCTTCTATAGAGAACATTGGATACTGAGAGTACCAATCTTTCTGAAGCTGTAACCACTCATTAGCATCTAAGCCTTTATCTTCTCTTCTTAGGTCATATTTCTGAGTATCTTTGTTAAAGAATTCTGAAGATGCAACATCTAGAGTTATTTCAAACTTACCATCATACCCTGCACTCTGTACACCTTTCATAATAATGTCTAATGCTTCCTTGTTAGATTTCATCTCTTTAGGTGCATATGCACCCTCATATCCAACACCTACGGAGTATCCCATACCATCTAATATGTCATGTATATGATGGAATATTTCACTACCTGCTCTAAGTGTATCTTTAAAATTAGGGAATGTATTTTCTTTAGGTATGACCATATACTCCTGTATATCTGTAGACCAGTTACCGTGCTTTCCTCCCTCTAGTAGTAATATCTGTGGTCTTGGTAATACAAACTTATCCTCTGAGTACTCTTTCTCCCAATATATAAAACCGAGATATTCGTATAACTCTAATCCTACTCTGAGAGCAGAGACTCTACAAAATGCCATAGAGCAGGAGAGTATACTGTTACCTCCTAACTTAGATTTATTCTTTGTATTATCTAACTCTATTAGGAAGTCATCAAACTGTTTTTGGGATTCAAACTCTTTATCTATTACAGCTTCCTTTATTACTGTATTGATGATATCTACTGCCTTAAGTACTCCCTTACCACCATACCTATTACTGTCTCCATCTCTTAATTCTAATACTTCATTTTCTCCTGTAGATGCTCCACTTGGTACATCTCCTCTTGCTTTATCTTCGCTCCATAGCTCTATTTCTGTTGATATTGTAGGTACTCCTCTAGAGTCTAATATTTCTATTGCATGTATATTTTTTATCTTCATTTCTTCTACTATGTAAATTATTAATAGATTGTTACACAAAGATATTAGTAGAGCAAGTTTTAAAATAGTAAATATTTTGATAGAATACTCTACAGCATAGCCGAGGTGGTGGAATTGGCAGACACGCTACCTTGAGGTGGTAGTGGGATTAAACTCCTGTGCAGGTTCAAGTCCTGTTCTCGGCAGATTTTATGATGTATAATACGCGTGTTTAGGGCGATTAGCTCAGCTGGCTAGAGCATCTCGTTTACACCGAGAGGGTCATAGGTTCGAATCCTATATCGCCCACCAACTATGGGGTGTGTTGCCTCGTAGCCCATTTCCCTAAATTCATAATAGTAATACAAATAGAGCACTTAATCCCTGTAAGTATGCTTTAAGTCTTCCTTGTGATAACTGGCTATAAGCTATATAATCCGATATCTCAAAACCGAAAGGAGGTGAGGTAAATGTTTGCAGTGAAGTATTTCACTCAGATCGAGTCAACTGATGCTAATGCAACAAGCACAGTAGACACATCGAGTGGTCAGACTGACTTCGATTAGTCGTCAACCGGCAGGCAAGAAAGGGTTGTAGAGAACCATACCGTCATTATTATGGCAACCTTCTCTACAACCCTCAAGCTCTTTCAAACCGTTTAAGGAGATATCATGACTTCAATACTTGTAATAACCTCGTTGCCAGATCCTCATGTAGATATGATCAAAAAACATCTCAATTCGGAAGTGGATGTGTTAGTGTTTGATCCAAGAGCACTTGCTTTGTCTGGTGGCTTCACGCTCTCAGATAAAGGCTTTCTATCTGCTCTGGGAGGAATCAATCCAACATCTGTCTGGTATCGAAAACCGAAGTATGTGTCCGAAGATGAGATGGGAGAAATGGGAATACCGAAAGACTATATCCCTGCAATTTCATCATTACACGAGGAGGGGTTTTCGCTCATCAATGAAACATACCCTGAAAGTCTATGGGTGTCAAAACCGGCTGCAATCAAGAGAGCTTCAAACAAGCTTCTGCAAACTTTGATTGCAAAGAAGATTGGCTTCGCTATCCCGGAAACAATCTTTTCAACAGATTCAGTAGCAATCGAGGGCTTACGAGAAAGGGTAGGAGATATTGTGATGAAGCCATTGGGGAGACCATTTGCAAGTATAAATGGTATACCTTCCTGGTTTTTTGCCACAGTAATTCCTGCGACTCAGACAATGGATTATGAAGGTCTAGGGTTAACCCCCATGATTTTCCAGCAATTAATCCATAAGTTGTTTGATTTGAGAGTCACAGTTATCGGCAACAGTGTCTTTGGGTGTAAGATTGTTTCAGATCAAGTTGATTGGCGAACAGCACAATCAAAACCTGAAACTCTATATACTCCCTTTGAACTTGATAAAGAAACTGCCGAAATGTGCTTGCTCATGAATCAGCAACTTGGTCTGAACTTTGGAGCCTACGACTTCGCTTATTCCAAAGAGGGGGAACAGGTCTTTCTTGAAGTAAATCCCAATGGACAATGGGGGTTTGTTGAAGAAAAGACAGGTTTACCTTTATCAAAGGCAATGGCGGAGTTGTTGACGGGATCTCTTTAGATGTGCTGGAGGATAGCTTTTGGTATAATACACCAATGAAACAAAGCTATCCTCCAGTTACAACTACGGTAAAACAAATTGCCAAGAGATTAATTGAAATGGTGAATCAAGACCAATTGGTTAGAGAAAAATATCTCTCAAAAGATGGAAAGAAATATCTGGATCAGATGTTGAAGGTTGATGAATCGAATAGAAATGAATTTAAAGAAATTTTCAAGCAAACAGGGTTAATTACCTCAGAATATGGTGAAGAAGCTCAAATGGCAGCTTTTTTGATTGTCCAACATATGCCAAGAGAAGAAGTAAGTATTATGAAAGAATACCTTTCACTAATGAAGAAAGATATGACTGGTTATACTCCAAATGCTTATGCAATGTTGACTGACAGGGTTAGGAATTGGGAAGGAAAGAAGCAGTTGTATGGGACTCAATTCATTTCAATAGAAGGGAAAGAAAACACATACAAACTAAAGGAGATATATAAACCTAAAGAAGTAGATAAGAGGAGACTTGAGATAGGTTTAGAACCGTTAAAGGAGTATATAGAGAAGTTAGCAAAAGAAAGAGGCGTAACATTTCTTTCCTAAGTAGGTCTTTTGAGTTTAAGGTAATTTTTTAAAGATAGCTCTATGGAGATAGGAATTCTAAGTTCCAAGCTTTCCAACATATCCCACCATTCCCATAATTGATTAAATTCCATCTATATAATATATTTTATATAGATAACTTAAGTCTTAAATAAATGGATTTAGTTAAATACATCATTGTTGGAGGGGTATCTCTATTTATTGGATTTATACTATCTA
>JBBADY010000039.1:0-6479 GCA_041656215.1 Candidatus Dojkabacteria bacterium
TGCAAAGGGTGGTCTAGAGGATGGTCATCCAATTAAGACCTTAATGTTAGAGCATGAGGCAATATTAGGCTTCCTTGATGAATTAGAAGCTGCTATATTTATGATTAAAAAGTCTAAGAAGTATACAGATGTTAATCCTAAGCTATTTCTAAAATTAAAAGAAATAACTGGCAAGCTATTAGAATCAGATAGCCACTATGAAAGAGAGGAAGAGGCACTCTTTCCTGTAGCCCAAGATAATGGGATATTTGGTCCACCACAGATAATGATAAATGAACATAAGCTGTTAAGACCTTTAAAGAAGTTAATAGATCAAGAGGTAGATAGTTTAACTGAAGATAGCTACCAAGGTTTTAAGAATGACTTTGTACCTACTGCACAGAAGTTAATTCAAACTTTAAGGGATCATATCTATAAAGAGAATAACATTCTTTTTCCTGCAGCACTGCAAGCTATTCCTAAGGATAAATGGAGTAGTATTAAAAAGAAAGCAGACAAGATAGGCTACTGTAGCTTTACTCCAGATGTAACAAAGTAGTTATTTAACTGTAACAGATTTAGCTAAGTTTCTTGGCTTATCTATATCATTACCTAACTCTTTTG
The DNA here is from genome assembly GCA_041656215.1 of Candidatus Dojkabacteria bacterium. Taxonomy (GTDB): domain Bacteria; phylum Patescibacteriota; class Dojkabacteria; order SC72; family SC72; genus UBA5209. The sequence goes on from JBBADY010000039.1 coordinate 604, forward strand.
CTAAATAGTAAGAGAGTAATTGAAATGGTATTACATTACTAATAGCTTTTAGTTCATTACTTTGTGCTACAGGTATAAAGTAATCAAAACAATCTACATCCTGTTTATCCCCTATACCAATAGTTAGTGCACCTCTAGCTTTTACTTGCTCTGTTGTAGATATTAAATCTTTCATATTACTATCATCAGAGAGTATAGAGATGACAGGTGTACCCTTCTCTATTAAAGCTATTACACCATGCTTTAGCTCTCCTGCAGCAAATCCTTCAAAGTGTTTATAAGTAATCTCCTTTATCTTAAGTGCTCCCTCCTGTGCAATATGAAAGTTTTGACCCTTTCCTAATATAAAGAAATGCTCTTTCTTTTTTAATACCTTAGCTACTTGCTCTATATATTTAAATGTTTCTTTAGAAAAGAAACTCTCTAAGTTTGTAGAGAGTAATTGTAGCTCTCTTTTAGCTTGTGCATACTCTCCTGCGAGTGTCTTAGCTAGTAGATATCCAAATGATATTTGAGATGTAAATACCTTTGTAGAGGCTACACATATCTCACTACCTGCATTAGACATAAAGATAGAGTCTGAGAGTTTAGAGAGTGTAGAGTTAGGCATATTAATTATGCTAGATATATACATACCTTTCTTTTTAAATGCTTCTACTGCTTCTAATGTGTCAGCTGTTTCTCCACTTTGTGATATTGCTATTACACTATCTTTAGGAGTAATTATATTTAAGTAGGACTCTATTTCATATGATCTAATGGATATTGCACTCTTCTTAGCTATACTTCTTAAGTAGTAAGCTATTTGATCTGCACTGTATCCCGCTGTTCCTGCTCCTACGGTGTATATATTTTCAGAGTCTTTTAGTTTTTTAATAAAGGGGGATAGCTGCTTTTGAGTATACTCAGTTGCTTTAAGTACTGTATGTTGTTGCTCAACTATCTCTTTAATCATGTAATGGTCATATCCTTTCTTATCTATATCCATATCTATGAGTTTCTCTTTTTTAGGTTTTCTCAGTATATATTTGTTCTTAGCTATATCAAATATTTTATACTTACCCTCCTTTATCTCAACCATTTCCCCATTATTTATCTCTACAATATCTTCACAGTACTGATTAAATGCTAGTTGATCTGATGCTAGATATATTTCTTTCTCTTTTATGCCTAATATCAGTGGACTTCCATTTCTAATAGCTAAGATTTGATTACTGTTACTGTCTAGTAATATTACTGTATTTCTTCCCTCTAACTGTTTAAAAGTAGCTTTAAAAGCATCCTTTAGATCTTTCTTACTCTTTCTTTCATACTCTACTAGTTTAACGATAGCTTCGGTGTCTGTTTCTGTATCAAAGCTGTATCCTTTTTTCTCTAAGAGAGATTTAAGCTCTGTGTAATTCTCTACTATACCGTTTTGAGCTAATACAAAGCTTCTGTCTGTAGAGTAATGAGGATGTGTATTACCAATGGTTACACCTCCATGTGTAGCCCATCTTGTATGTCCTATTCCTGTATTTACTATCTCTGTTTTTAATTTCATACTTTTAGGTAAATGTCCTATGTTTTTTACAGTAACAATATTTCCATCCCTCCCTATCGTACTTATACCCCAAGAGTCATATCCTCTGTACTCTAATCTTTTTAATCCTTGATGAATGATTAAGGGTGCATTTGATTTACCCGTGTATCCAAAAATACCGCACATATGTGTAGTCCTATTACTTTATTTAATATTTGGGAATGTAATGAGAATCTTTTTGTCTTCTTTGTAGATTCTCTTTAGGTTGTTACAACAGCCTGAAGGTTCCCGCTGATCTTTTCGATGTCCTTCTCCTCGTTGTATATGTTTAATATACCCAGTCGCTTTAATTAATTAGCTTCCCTACTCCCCATTATACATATATATGAAGAAATGTTAAGACCTTTTTCTAACGAGTGATGCGTAGTAGAGTACATTGAGTAGAGATGTTAGTAGAGCTGCTATATATGTAGTAGCAGCTGCAGTGAGTATTGATTTAGCCCCCTCTATTCTACTTTCAGATATTAGGTTGTACTTCTTTATTAGTTTGAATGCTTTTTTACTTGCATCTATCTCTATTGGTAATGTTACTAGAGCAAATACAGTAGTTAGTGCAAAGAGTATTAACCCTATTTCTGCTAAGCCTAATATATTTAATATTAATCCTACAATTATTAATATATATCCTAATCTAGAACCAACATTTACAATGGGTACTAGAGCTGTTCTAAGGTTAAAGAGAAATGAATTACTGTATTTCTGTTGTACATGTCCAAACTCATGAGCAACAACAGCTACAGAGGCTACAGAGTCCTCTAGAGATGCTTTAGATATGCTAACGATGTTCTTACTAGGATCAAAGTGATCACTTAAATTTTCTCCCTGTACTACTATATCTACAGAAAATCTTTCTCCCTCCTTTATCAATTGTGCTGCCTGTTTCCCAGTTATATTACTACCTGTAGGGAGTTGAGAGTACTTTTTAAATGATATTGATATCCATGCTTGAGCAATGAGAGCTAGTATGAAGCCTGGTAGTATGTATATGAAGTACATATCTGTTTTGATTACAGTTTAGTATATATATTTTAGCATATATGGGTTATTACTTTTTAAAGACCCTTCTTCTCTTGAGTATTAAGTAGAGGGCGCTAAGAAGGAATAGAATTGCAAGGAGTATCCATGGCCAATATATTTCCCAGAAGTTTCTTGTGTCCTCTACCCCTATATCCAATTTGTACTCTGTGGTTGATTGTGCTAGTACGGCTTCCAGTATATTGTCTTGTATGTCTGTACTGTTTGGTAGTGTAGCCCTATCTACTTCAATGAAGTATTTACCTTGGCATAGCTTAAGTTCCCAGTATCCCTGCTCATCTGTTATTAAATCTTTAATGGTTTCTTTTTCTCCTTTTTCATCTTTGATATATATTTTTATGGATACGTTAGGTAATATTTTTTCTCTTTTCTCCCTTTCATTATTTTTATTTCTATCTACATATACATATCCAAAAAGTTTATTTGTTGCTTCACATTCATCCACTCCTTTTACTTCTTCCTCTTGTCCTTGAGTAGGTCCTACTGTTCCTAAGGTTTCTACAGATTTTGATATTGTTTTTGTTGTAGATGTTTTTGTACTTTCTCCTAGCGTTTCTCCCTGTTTTTGTGTTGGTGTTGTTTCAGGTCCCCATTCACTTATAATTCTTATATTAAAATTGGTGTCACTTTTTGATAGTTCATGACCAGAATTTTCATTAAAGGTAAGTATTAAGTCTCTTTCTATGGTTTGATTAGGACCTAAGTTTGCTATTTGTACAGCAGGTTGTGTAATGAAGTCTGATATGTTTTTGTGACTTGTTGCTTTACCATCTACAATATTTCCATATATTTCACTAAATGCAATATATATATTATTTGTTAATGTATTTGTACTACCTTCTCCTTTAAATGATATCTTACATGTATTTTGTGTATCTGTATTTACTACCTTAAGAGTTTTGACAGATGTTTGTCCAGGCATGAGATTTTGGATATCAAAGAGAGTCCCGTTTGTTATATTTATACTAGGTTTATTAGCTGTAGGGTGACAGGTTATTTCTAAATCAGCAGCTAGTATAGTGGATGGTATTAATAGAAGTGTAATTGTTAGAAGATATTTAAAGAGTTTCTTCATTTATATTTTCTAAAGGAGTTATATTAGATTCCTTCTGTGTAGGTTGTTCGATAACAGGTTGTATTTCAGGAATAGGTGCTTCCTCTTTTTCTAAGAAGGATACAGCTGTTGGTTCTTGAGGATCTATCGCTGGGGATGGAGTTGATATTTTGAAAGTTATTTTTTCAAAATCATAGAATCCACTGGGGTATGATACTGCTATTTGTGTTGCTAATGAGACGATTTTAAATGATATGCTCTTTGCGTATAGTGAGGTTTTGTCCTCAATGTTAGGATTGAATTGAAACGTGAATCGTAGGAGTTTTGTTTCCCCTACATCAAGCTCTATACCTGTTGTTGATAGGGAAGAGAGAGCTCCTGTATATATCATATTCATACTTGGAGTATATTCATTAGGGTCTGTAGGAAAAGTGGTATCAGAATTTTCTTCTATTATTAGGAGTATATTATTTGCTAATGTCCAACTTTCTTCTTTAAGATGGAATGTTATTGCATTTGTATTTTTTATTGTTCCTAAATTAGTAAGATTGATATCTACAACCCATTTACTGTCTTTGGGTTCTAATGTGTATTCTGTTGATTGGGTTGTTTTGAATTCTATATCTAGTGTAGCTGCACTGAATGTGTTGTTATTACTTTTTTCTTTATCAAAAAACAGTGCATATATTACAGTAGGTAGTAGTAATATTATTATCAAGAGTATTAGGCTATTTCTGATTTTTTTCATCTTTTGTGGTAGATGATTTTATATCTTTCTTTTTATTCACCATATTTATAATACTTTCTTTAACATTATTTAGTTCTAATGCAATTATTAATATTGCAGGTACTACTACCATTACAATGAATCCTGTTGGTTGTTTTGCAAAATTAACTATGTATCCTACCAGTGGTATGTTTGCAAATACTCTACCTAATACACTTTCTTTGAATGCAGAATCTGCATCATTACTTTCATTTGCATCTCCTTTAGTTACATATGAGTCCTCATTTATTTCTACTATTCTGTGTGTATATGTATTATTAGGATTATTATCTACCATTACAGTTATTACATCTCCTTGTACATATTTATCTTCTTGTTTGACTCCTACTATGCTTCCTGTTTTAATTGCTGGTTGCATAGATCCAGACATTACTACATAGAAGTTGTATCCTTGTACAATCCGTAGTGAGGTAAGGGTTATGAAGAATGCTATTAGTATGAATACAATAAATATTGTAGTGTATGATATTTTTAATATTTTTTTTGCTATTTCCATCTATATTCTATTTATATTATTTACCCTCTCATCCCACTAACATATGTTGGTGGGATTGAGAGTAAACAATGTTAGAATGCACCTTCTTGTTGAATTGCTGTGACATTTATATTGAAATTTAAGGTTTTACCCATTAAATCGTTGCCTGCATTTGGATTTAACTTTACTGTAAAGGTGAAGGTATGAGTAGCACCATTAGCCAAAGTAGTGGACTCCCATAGTGTGTTCCATTCTGTATTAGTTAATTGATTTAATGAGCCTAGTGGTATATCAGTATTATCTATTAAACCAAGCACACTATATGAAACTAATATATTATTATATAACGTTGTGTCAGTTATTCCACTAATATTTACCTTATACTTCACAGGAAATGGTCCCACATTTGTAATAGCTAAAGTCTGAGAGTCACTGTTTTTACCAGGCATTAGGTTATTAATAGTGAATTTTCTAGTCTCAGGATTAGAATTACGATTTGCAGATACTTGTATATCTACCTTTCCTGTTGAAACAGTATTACCCAATACTGTCTCTGTATCTGTAAAGAATGCTCTAGTAGCTGCTATAGCACCTATAGATACTACTCCTATGAGAAGAACACTTAGTAGTAATCTTTTCATTAAATTATATAATTAAAAATTTAGATATATTGGCAGTAATTAAAGAAGTTAATTAATTAATGAACCTGTTCTAGTAGAAATACTATATCAAATTCTACACTATCTGATTGAATAACATTGTCATCGATATCTATCCATTTAGTGCCATCCCAAATCCTTAAATTTTCTTCTAATCCTAAGTTTAACTTTAATTGCATACTCCCACCTGGTTGCAATGTAGCTTCTGAAATACTTCTACCCAAGTTGAAAAATCCATATGTAGATAGGTAATGTAATCCACCCCCATTAGGCATATATGAATT
>JBBADY010000040.1:0-6369 GCA_041656215.1 Candidatus Dojkabacteria bacterium
AATATGTCCGAATCAATAAATCCTTTCTCCATCTCTTGCTCTAATTCTATTCTTGATAAACTTTCAACATAGTCAAAATAATCTTTTCCTTTGTTATAGTCTTTAACAACTTTTCTATCCTGATCATACTTAAGTTCTGCTCTCTTCATATCTAAATCCTGTATCTTCATATCTCTACTATGCTCTAAAGCGTATTCTATGGCTTGTTCAAGGCTTAACTCCATCTCTACATTTGGGTCTAATTCATCTATTACGTTACCTTCTATCTCGCTATCCTCTGCATATGTAATAATACTTATCGAAAAAATCATGACCATAGCTAAAACAAGTGACAAAAATCTTTTCATATCTATTTTCCTCCCTGAATTTGGTAGTATATTAAATCTAGTGTTTAATATTATGACCAATATATATGTATCTTACTTGATTATAGCATAATTGGAAATGTAATATCAAGATAAGTAATAGGAAAGCCCGGTTCCATTTAATATACTTAAAAGCATATAGACCTTACTAATGACTGAAAAAGGGTCCAATATAAAATGAGGTAAGATTAAAGATAATCCTACCTCAACTATTGACAAAGAGCCAAAAGAAAAGACCCCATGAGGCTTAGGATCGCTCCTTTAGCTATTGGGATCTTTTACTTTAATTGAGAATTCTCTTCTCAATAAGTTAATAAGTTAAGTGCCTGGCACTATTTCTTAATTCCTTCTGGTTTCCCTTCCTTGACAAAGAGACAAGAAAAAAGACCCTAGAGGGTCAGGATTATCTCCTTCTCCTCAGGGTCTTTATTGTGACTTAGTTTAGTAAAATTATTTTACTAATATATATTTTACGAATCTAGTGCTGCTTCCGTCGAAGTAAACTACGATTACATCATCAGTATTTAGGTTTCTTAAGCCTATTACATTAAGGTCTTCGTCATAGATAACAGCATCAGCATTTAATTCATAAACTGAATCTGCAACTGTAATAGTTTTTGCAGTTGTACTTCTTGATGTTACAGTAACCTCAGTTCCAGGTACTTCATCATAATAATCTGCAGGAGTACCGAATGTTACCATTTTACCAGTTGTACTTGAAACTTTTACTTCTATTATCTTACCAACTATATCAGATGCTGTGAAAGTTTCTGAAGTAGAAGTAGTTAAGAATGTTTCTACTTTTCCTGCTGCTTCAAGAGTAAATTCATATGCTCCACTACTTAATTTTCTAACTCTTGTAGCTAATCCTATATAAGATGTATTAGTTGCAGTTTGACTATTATAATCAGTATGAGCATAGATAGCTACTACTCTACCATTTGATACAACTAATTCAACATCTGCTTTAATTTCAGTAATTTCTTTATCAATGTCACCCCATTTGATAACTTTGTTATCTGTTTCATTGTTGTAGAATACTAGTGTGCTATCTTGAAGTCTGTAATCTACTCCAGCCGCTGTAACATTAGCAGCTGTAACTTTAAACAGAGCATCAGCTTCTACTACTGCAAGCTTTTCAACTTTAACTACATTACCATCTTCGTTTAAAGTAACTTTTACTGGTGTTTTTGCTATCATATCCGCTTCATTTCCATCAGCAAATGCGTCAGCATCCCAAGTTCCACCAACAAATGTTTCTTTACCTGCGCCTACAAAAGTTATTCCATCGCTCTTAACATTTCTTACAAAGTTATCTGTTAAATCATATTTAACAGTCTTACCTTCTTGGTTAACAACATCGAATGTCCAATAGTTTATAGTAGCTCTTCCTGATTGAACCCATGCTTTAGAAGTATTAGCTAGGAATCCATAGAAACTAGTTGTATCAACTACTTCTACTCCTCTATAACCTTCTACTAAAATTATTGATCCCGCAGGGTCAAAGTATGCTTCTACTACTTCTTCTTCATCCATCATTTGTCCAAGTATTGTTTCAGTTAATACTCCTAGTACTGAATCATCTAGGAATAGTGCTTCGCCAGATACTCCATAAACTTTGCCAGAGATTTTTACTTCATCTTCATATATTCTTTCGATTTCACCTGATACACTCTTATTGTAAACTACAGCAAAATCATTGTCATAATCATAGAATAGGATATCTCCTAATTCAATTTCATCAACTGTTATAGTTTTTCCATCTTTAACTATTAGGTAATCTTCTACATCTAATTCATCTTTGTTTAAGTCAAATACGATTGCGTCTTCTACGTCTTCTACAACTATGAACTCTAAGTCATAGTATTCAACAAATGCAACTTTACCTGCACTGTTTAAAACAACTTTAGCATAGTCTGCATCTTTTGCAGTAAAACCTGATACTAAATCTACTAAATCATAAGATTTGTTTTCTCCTACTAATTTAATAGTATCAACATCAACTTTTTCAACAGCGTCAAATTTAGCTGAGTTTAAAGCTGTAATTAAAACAACATTTTTAGTATTTTCATTATACCATGCTCTTGCAGTTAATCCTTCAAAATAGAAGTAATCAAAATCTTCTGCTACTTTTAAATCAACATTGCCATCTTCATTTGTTAGCTTTATAGTAGATTTTTTCTGATCAACTATGCTCACAACACCTGCAACGTTTTCAAATCCAAGATCATCTAACAGATTAATTTCATCAGTACCTTGTGTACCTGATTTCACCCATAAAGATTGACCAGTAAGTCCAACGCCAACTTGAACCATCATTGGTATTTCTAATGCATTGTCAACTAATTGAGCTACTAGTCCTCTAGGAGCAGGAACTCCTTGAACTCCTTTAACAGCATCAAGTAGACCAGTTTCGTTAGCAACGATTAGGTATCCAAATGGATATCCACCTCTAGATTGTGCAGTTGCTTCATAGTTAAGTGCTCTCATAACCATAGTTACAGCTTGCTCATAAGTAACAGGATCATTTGGAACAAATGAACCATCTCCCATACCATTAACATAACCCATTTTACTAGCTATGTTAATGTAACCTGATGCCCAGTGCTCTGCTAGAACATCTGTAAATTCTGTGTTTCCTTTTGCAACTTGAGCAGCAGCATCTAAGCCTTTTACTCTAACTACTACAGCAGCAAATTCTGCTCTTGTTATAGTATTTCCTGGTTTAAATGTACCATCTGGATAGCCTTCTAGTACTTTTAGTTGTTCTAGTCTCTCTACAGCAGCTTCGTATTCTGTACCAGCAACATCGCTTGGTGCAGCAAAAGCGAAGCTGAAGCTACCAAGTACTAATGTAAGTACTAGTACTAATGATAATACTTTCTTCATTGTATAAAACCTCCCTATAATATAATATTATTTTTTTCTTTTGAAGGAATTTGATAATTTTTAGTCAGATTGTAATTCCTCCTTAAATCAATCTAACCTGTACTTGTAGAATTAGGCAATATGTATATTACCTGCATTCTATTCTTAATTATAACACTTACATATTTGTCCGTCAATTAGACAAGTATGTTTGTAATGAAAATGTAATATTGGGTAGTGTCCCAACTCTCTATTACATTAGTTATTATATAACATAAATACTTAAATTAACATTACAGTTATATTACATTTACTTTACAGTTTGGTTTGTTTTTGCTGCCTTTATAAAGTCACTAAATAGCGGATGGCTTCTAGTAGGTCTTGACTTAAACTCTGGGTGAAACTGTGCTGCTAGGAACCACGGATGGTCTTTTAGCTCTATTATCTCTACTAGTCTTTCATCTGGTGACACTCCACTTATTATTAGTCCTAGGTCTTGTAGCTTATCTCTAAACTCATTGTTAAACTCGTATCTATGTCTATGTCTTTCATATATGAGTTCGTCATTGTAGCTTTGCATTGCCTTGGTGCCTTCTCTTATCTTACATGGATATAGGCCTAGTCTCATGGTTCCTCCTAGGCTGTCTATGTCTCTTTGTTCTGGCATAAGGTCTATGACTGGATAAGGGGTATCCTCTTTTAGTTCTGAGCTATGGGCATCTTTTAAGCCTGCTACATTGCGTGCAAATTCTATCACTGCCATTTGCATACCTAAGCATATCCCTAGGAAGGGAATTTTATTCTCTCTGGCATATTTTATGGCACAAATCTTACCTTCTACTCCCCTATCTCCAAATCCACCTGGTACTAGTATAGCATCTGCTGTTTTAAGGTGCTTAGCACAGCTGTCATCGTCTATATCCTCTGATTGTACCCATTCTATGTTTATATCTACCTCATTGGCTATCCCAGCATGTCTAAGTGCTTCTGCTACTGATAGGTAGGCATCCTTTAGCTCTACGTATTTACCTACTAAGGCTACATTAATTTTGCCTTTTGGGTTTCTAGCCTTTTGGAGCATATCTTTCCACTCATGTAAATCTGGCTGGCTACATTTTAATCCTAGATGGTCTATGGCTAGGTTAGCTAGCCCTTCTTCTTCTAGTAATATAGGTACTTCATAGAGTGTGTCAGCGTCCATGTTTTGTATTACATGATTTGGATCCATGTCGCAAAAGAGGGCTATTTTATCCTTCATTTCTTGTGATATTGGATACTCTGTTCTACAAACTAGTACGTCTGGACGAATACCTATACTCATAAGCTCTTTTACACTGTGCTGTGTTGGCTTGGTTTTTAGTTCTCCTGCTTTTGACAGGTATGGGATTAGTGTAACGTGTATATACATTACATTTTCTTTTCCTATGTCGTACTTAATCTGTCTAATAGCTTCAAGAAAAGGAAGGCTTTCTATGTCTCCTACTGTTCCTCCTATTTCTGTAATAACTACATCTACATCCTTGTCTTTTGATACTCTGAATACTCTTTCTTTTATTTCGTTTGTTATATGAGGTATGACTTGCACTGTCCTCCCTAGGTATTCACCTTTTCTTTCTTTATTGAGTACAGACCAATATATCTTTCCTGTGGTTACATTTGAGTATTTGCTCAGGTTAATGTCTATGAATCTTTCATAGTGCCCTAGGTCTAGGTCTGTTTCTGCACCATCATCTGTTACGAAAACTTCTCCATGCTGATAGGGACTCATGGTGCCTGGGTCTACATTTATATATGGGTCAAATTTCTGGATGCTTACTTTAACTCCTCTTGCTTTTAGTAGTTGTCCTAAGGCTGCTGCTGTGATTCCTTTTCCCAGTGAGGATACTACTCCTCCTGTTACGAAAATATATTTGGTGGACATTGTGGTTTAACCTCCTTTATCGAGGACAGCCAGTGGTTGCCCCTACATAAGTGTTTAAATAACTATAATAGTTTATCTTAATAGAATGTATGTGTCAATGTAGTCCTACTTTTTCTTCAATACCTGTATTGCTTTTTTAAGCTGAAGGTCTTCTTCTGTTATATTTTCAACCTCTATATCTGGTTTTATGCCTATTTTATTTACTGGGTTTTCATTTGCTGTAAGGTATTCTGCTGTGGTTAGCTTCATTGCTCCACCGTTGATTAAGGGGATGATTGATTGTACTGTGCCTTTACCAAAGGTAGTAGTTCCTATGATAGTACCTATCCCTCTGTCTTGTATGGCACCTGCAAATATCTCTGATGCGCTGGCACTGCCTTTGTTCACTAGTACTGCTATCTTAAATATTTCATCATCATTATATGAATAGTAGGACTTCACCTCTCCGTCAGAATATTTGATATGAACTAAGGGGCCTCTTGGCACTAGAAATCTAAGTACATTTATTACTTCATTTAAGCTGCCACCTGGATTGTTTCGCAAATCAAATATTATTTTTTCTACTTTATTTATATTAAATTCGTTCAAGGCAATTAGTATGTTTTCTAGTGTATGATTATTAAACTCTTTTATCTTTATGTAGCCTATTTTGCTTTTAAGTATTTCATATTCTACAGGGTTTACTATTATCATTTCTCTAATTATGTCAAAGTAAAGTACCTTTGTCTCCCCTTCTCTGACTATGCCTAGCTTAACCTCTGTGCCTGGTTCTCCTCTCATCAAATCTGCTGCTTTATTAGATGTGAAGCCTTTTATGTCAATGTCATTGACGGAAATTATAATATCCTCGGGTTCTATTCCAGCCTTGAAGCCTGGAGTACCTATAATAGGTGTCATTACTGTAATATAACCATTTTTCTCTGTAATATGTAGTCCTATCCCTCCAAATTCTCCTGTTACAGCTCCGTTAAGCTCTTCGAACTCTTCTTCTGTATAGTAGTTACTATAGTCGTCAAGGTGAAGGAATAGTCCCTTCATGGCTCCTTCTATGAGCTGGTCTTCTGTTACCTCATATGCATAGTTTGCTCTAATGTATTTAAGCATATTGCCTAAAAACTCTAATTCTTGCTGTAGGTTTATCTCTTCTTGATATAAAGTGTTGTCTTCTTGGCTAAATGCTAAAGAACTAGGTGCTGATATGATGAGGGCAAAAAC
>JBBADY010000041.1:0-6354 GCA_041656215.1 Candidatus Dojkabacteria bacterium
ATAAAAGTAATAACAAATTGGAAAACCTACAATGGTGCGGTTTTTCCGAAAACTCTAGACATGCTTTAGAAATTGGTTTAAATCAAACGACCATAAAAATGAAAACTAGGGACGTTGTTACAGGTGAAGTCGTTATATACAATTCTGCATCGGAGATGTCTAAGATATTAGGTATGGGTAATGTTTCATCAATAGCCTATACTAGTAAATTACCTGGATATCTTTACAAACGTCGTTATGAGATAAAATATTTTGATGATGACGAACCTTGGTTTTATGAAGACCCTTACCAATTCTCAGTAGGTAAAAACAAAAGCTATTATCTAATCACAGTCTTAAATAAGAAAACAGGCGAGATTACTAAATATAATCAAGTTAAAGATTTCTATAAGGCTTTTAAAATCCGCCACCCTAGTGGAAGATTAGATAAATCTATTGTTGAATTTAAGGAAAGGTATAAGGATTACGATATTAGTTATGTAACTAATTTTAGTAAAGGTCCTTATACGGTTTACGATATACAAACCAAGTCGATGACAGTTTTTCCAAGTATAAAGAAGTCTGTAGAATTCATGGGAAAGAAAGAATCCGAAATACAAATAGATCTATTTAGAAAACGTAAATTCATCTATGATAAGAAATGGATAATCTTTCCTAGTAAAGAAAAGTTTGTTTTAGAAGATTACACTGATAAACCTAAACCGTCAATACCAGTTTCAATAATTAGGATTTCAGATAATAGTGAAATAAAAGCTAACTCTATCAAAAGCGCTAGTAGAATGACTAAGATAGAGTTCAGAACTATTATGAAATATCTAAATACAGGTAATCCGATTAAAGGTTTAATTTTTAGGACTTTAGAGTAGAAATACTCTATCGCACTTCTCTAATTGCGGGAAACCCCTAAAGCTTAGAAATACTACTCATACCTAGAAATAGAGTATGATACTTACAGGGTAATGATCCAAGTAAGCATAGTGAAAACTTTCTAAGATAAATAAATGGGCAACCGACGCAGCGAAGCTTCTACAGTCTATAAGACCATGGAGTGAGTTCAACGACTAACCGGTAGCGCGGTGTAGGTACCAAGTGGTATCGAAACGGGAAGCACCTGAACAGTTCAAACTGAAGGTGATGATATAGTCTGTTCCTATGTGAAAGCATAGGCAGGTGTCTTAGTACACCGGGTATATACGGATACGGTATATACTGGACATTAAGAAATCCATCCTTTTCATAACCCCGCATCAACTTTCTACCGAGGCTAAGAATCTTTTACGTTCAGGTATGCCTGAAGATCAGTTTGTAAAAGAGATTGCTGAGAAAGGATATTGGGAACGTACTAAAGGTCTAGATCGTGTATATGATCTATGTATCCTTATCCATCTGTTTAAGCATAATAAGAAAACTTATCTATCGATTTATAGAGAGAAGCATAGGTTACCTACTATTATTGATGACGAGTTAAGATATTTCTTATTTGAGTTCCCTTATAAACAACCTATCCCATGCTATGGTCCTGATAAACCTTCAGGTGCTTTACGTAAACTAGGTGCAAAAGCTTCAAATGTAGATGACAGCTTATTTAGCTTTGGTGGTTAGATAAAAAAGAAATATACACTCCTACTACTGCCTAATATAGGCAGTAGTAGGAGTGTCATATGCTTTAATGAAAAGCTGGTCCAACAATTATATATCCATCATGAATCTGTTTACTATTCTTCTTTTGATATTAAAAAAGAAACCGCATCTAGAACAGCCTATATTAATATAGGCTGTTCTAGATGCGTTGTATCAAATGATAACTAGCATCTATAACACTAGCTCAAGACGCGGACGCCACCCAGTGTAAGTACCAGCAGTTGTCACAGTGTACCTACTCAAGTGCGAAACGCCAAAGCTCCCACGGAGAACGCGATATGTAGCTCCATAGGCATGTTGCTCTATACACCAGCTATATCTGCCATTATTAGTCCTATAGTGAGCACCTAGATCATCATCAGTATACTCAGCCCATTGACCACCTTCTTGAGAAGCCTTTTGACCTCCACTATAATCAGCTATACAGATGTTGTAGAAGAGGCGGTTCCATTCAGAGCCATGGGAAGCTGCTACATCATAACCGTATTCATCAGTAACTGTATTACTATTAGCTCCTTTAATCAACATCACCTTGAAGGTATCTGAGCCTATAATTACACTAGCATCTTGTACTACAGGAACACCAGCAGGTGATAACCCTGTAGTATCATCGCCATATACAGCTCCTACTTTGTAAATATCATACCACGCGCAGCTATGTCTAAGGGTTTTCTTAGGTACATAGACTATCTTGCCATCTATATAGAACTTAAGCCATGGAGTGGTGGAGTTTTGACTAGTACCTGCTGTTAAGCCTATAGCTGAAGCTAGAGCATCACCTGTTATAAATTCTGAAGGAGTTACTTCTCCAAAAAAGCCATGTTGCCTAGTAGGATCATTAGGATCAGTGTACTGACCGATAAGGATTTGAGGACCTGGTCCTGTATAGGCTGGTAGTACGATACTCATGTTATTTTCTCCTGTGAACATGATGAAAGAATTAGATAGTGTATACTATCCTCACATACAGTATATATGACTGCAATTCTTTAGGAAGGTAATAGTTTAATTACTATAGTTATTAAACCTTAACCCATTTACCTGATTTGAGATGATATTCATATACATTTTCATTAGTATCATTTTCATAAGTTAAGGTATTTAGAGTTAGTACTGTCGGATAGTAATAATGATGATCTTTAAGTTCCCTAAGAGAATGATAACTTGTCTTATATGTATTTTTATATGGTAAATAAACGTTACAATAATGACCAATAAAAATAGCAAATGAACCATCTTCTCCTACTAGTGTAGTAGTTAGTTCATCAGGTTTCTCCATGATCATTATAGTGTAATAAGGTTGGTAGTCTTTATCTAAAACGACTATATGCAGTATATCTTCATTATCAAGATTACTACCTTCTAGTAATATCTTACCGTCAGTTAGTTCAGTAGTTTTAACATACTTAGGAATAAATCCTAAAGCTTGTCTAAAGATGACTTTAAGCTGTTCATTATCGACAGTCATGACTATGTCCTTAATATTTATTCCTATCTTCTTCGATAGGAGGGTTATATTGTTTATACTGCTCAGGTGTTGTACGATTTTCTTTATTATAGATACTACAAGCCTAGAGGCTTGTAGTATCTATATACGCTTAGTCGCTAAGATATAGTACGTCCAATGATGGACCAGATACCATTTGATCGGTAATATATGTTACCATATAACAAATAAGCAGTTAATGGATCTGGTTTTTCTGGTAACTTATTTATGGTTATAATATCTTTTACATAGGTTTCGAATAAAACTTTTTCTCCATGTTCGTCTGGAATTATATTTTCTGTAGGTATAATCTTAATATATTTTACTTGACTATATCCTTTTCCATTCCAGTAGTAGTCAATTCCACATACCTTATAAATATAGCCAAATTCCCCTTTTTCAGGTAACTTATTGATATTTTCAACTTCATTATAATTAATGTTCTTTTCAGTTTTGTTAAAACTACCGTCAGTGATTGGTATATTTGAACCTAAATCAAGTTCTTTAATAGTAAACTCTTTTTGTTCAGGTTTAAGTAACTTAATCCATTCTTCCTCAGTACCTTCAAAACCATGTCTAACAGCTATTTCATAAGCTGATTCACCTGGTTCTCCTGTCATACCCATAGGACCTTGCATACCAGGATATCCATCAGCACCTTTACTTAGGACACCTTCTTTCAGAACCTTAAGCTTATAATTACAAACAACTTCTTCAAACTCTTCTACATTTTCAATTAATGAGTTTATTGTACTAGTATATAAACGATCTAGCAAGGTGTTCCTTATAGCTATAATCTCTCTATCAGTTAAACTATCCGGTACTTCCATATTCTTTAAAATATCATTAGCTACATTAAATCTTTTGATTAATTTCTTACGGATTAGCTTAGCTTGATATTTGCTCTTATTGAAAAACATGAGGGTATTCCTTGAAACGTTTTATTAGGAAAGGTTACTTCATATAGAGTATATATTACTATAATAGTGTTTAAAGCTGTTTAGAAGCCTACTATAGCCTTTTAAAGGCTATAGTAGGCTTATGATACTTATTTATGTAAAAAAAGGTTCTGGACTTTACGCATACCTTCAAATAGATCTTTAACAGACATAAGCTTAGGTTTGATATGCTTAGTCTCATCTTTGATAAGAGGATTATTAGTATCTTTATCAGAGATTTCAACTTTAGCTTCCTGTTGCTTTAACTCTTCACTAACTTTAGTTAACTTAGCTTGAGGTATAGGTTTTACTTTACTATCTACAAACTTAGTATCCTTAGTTAGAACAGAAGTCGATTTAACTGGTTCTTCTTTAGAATCGCTCTTTAGACTTTCAGTTACTTTAGTAGCCAAGTCTTTCTTTACTACTGGTTTCTTTTTAGCAACAGTTTTCTTAGCTACAGGAGGTTTAGTATAACCTTGTTTAGTAGTTGGAATAACTAATTTAGCTACTACTTGAGTATCCTTAGATGCAGTAGCTTTAGCTTTAGTAGACTTAACTACTTTAGGAGTAGTCTTACTCATGATATCACCTTTCACTTGTTTATAGTTTAACGTACTCACCATAGTAGTCTCTCTCAGCTTCTTCCTTAGTTACTAACTTAGGAGACCTGAAAGCTTGACCTACGTTGACAAGTACCTTACCTTCAGCATTTTCATAATTACTATAGCTCCAATCATGGTGAAACCTAAAGGTACCTTCATTGATTTTAAACCATTTAGACTCATGTAAAGCTATAGCGCTTTCACTTACATTATAATAACTATTAACACCTTTTACTTT
This sequence comes from Candidatus Dojkabacteria bacterium, assembly GCA_041656215.1. Classification (GTDB taxonomy): domain Bacteria; phylum Patescibacteriota; class Dojkabacteria; order SC72; family SC72; genus UBA5209. Next base: position 4,909 of record JBBADY010000041.1, read on the forward strand.
AACTACAAAAAACTTCTTAGCAAAGCAAGAGGCTATCTCACATAGTCTTTTGTCACCTAACACCATAACCCTGGTATCTTTAAGATACTCTAAAGCTTCTTCAATATATTTAAAGCATTTATATTTAGAAGAAGTATGATTACGGTCTACTATGAATATATTATCATGCTTCTCTGACTTATCCCAGTAGTTCTGACTATTCCATGTTTGCAAATCCATGACATAGTTAAAACCGCCAGGTACGAATATAGAAGCAGGATATTCTAGATTAGTTAAATAGTAGTATAACAATTCACCTGCATTGATGATGTTATTTTTATCGTTGATAAAAGAGAGTACATTTACACTCATGATTATACCTTTATTTTATTCAAAAGAAAGTTTAATAGGTTTTACACCATAGTTCTTTAGATTGATATATCTAGTTCTTTTGTAATGAATCTTCTTATCGTTTATAGTGGTACTGAAATACATATTTTGACACATATATAATTCAGCATCTAATTTAGGTGCTTTAACATCACCTTCAGCGTCTAAGAAAACATGAGTAACTATGACATCATTAACATACGACATCGCGGTATTATAGACTTGCTCTCCACCTATAATGAATATATGTTTATCAGCATACCTATATATAGCGTCTTCTATACTGTTACAAACTTCAGCTCCATCTAGCTTTAAGTTCTTATCCCTACTTAGAACTACATTAGTCCTATTAGGTAAAGGTCTAAACTTTTCAGGTAGACTTTCCCAAGTCTTACGACCCATAACTACTACATGACCTTCAGTCATTTGCTTAAAGAACTTGAGATCTTCAGGTATGTTAAATAGCAGCCTATTATCTTTACCTATGAAACCGTTATCTGACCGACAGTATATAGCAGTTATGGTCATACTTTACCTTTTATTGAGCTACTGGATAATTAATAGGTTCGTGATGTTGATAATCTAAGATCTTGATATCATCTTCAGTAAAGTCATAGATAGACTTAATCTCAGGATTCAACCAAATCTTAGGTAATGGAAGAGGTTCACGTTTAACTTGCTCTTTAGCTAGTTCTAACTGATCACTGTAGATATGAGTATCGCCCATGGAGTGAATAAACTCATCTACTTCCATATCAGTCACATGAGCTAGCATATATAGTAAGATACTATATTGAGCTATGTTATAAGGGCAACCTACTGGCGCATCAATCGAACGCTGATACATCAGAAGTGATAACCTAGGTTTACCATTCTCTTCTTTAGGTGGTTTTACAAAACATTGGAAGATAGCATGACAAGGTGCTAATGCTCCTTTACCTAGAAGAACGTTCTCTTGAGGAGATACTGTTTCATAAGGTACGAATTCAGGTACCCATGCAGTAACTACATGTCGAGAGCTATAAGGACGTTTCTTCAAGTTAATGATAAGTTCATTAAGCTGATCGATAGTGGAAC
>JBBADY010000042.1:0-5971 GCA_041656215.1 Candidatus Dojkabacteria bacterium
TATTGATGTTTTAAGAGAGTTCTTAGATGAGAATATTAAAGATATTTCTAGAACATCACTTAGATATGCAATAGAGAGGATGAGTAAGGAGGAAAGAGAGAGATATTTGAGACTATGATTAAGAATTAATTGGAATAGTAGCTATATCCTAAATTGTATTGTTGTAGTATAATCACAGCTGTTGTTTTTACTTTTATCCCTATGGAACCTAAAGAAGATATACAATTTAGAAATGAAATAATAGAGTCAAAGGTACTTGAGTCTTTCAATAATATAGATTTACTCCTTGAAGATGAACATAGTATTCATCTAACTTTAAAGTATGAAGTTGATAATTATCTAGAAAGTTCTATTAAAAAAGAAGATACTGATAATCTACAGAGTATATTGATAGAGGCAGGATTAATACCTAAGGATAATCACTTTAGATCATTTGAGATAAATATAAAGAGAATCCCTTATCACTCTTTCCCAGATCATCATAAACTCTCTATTGAATTAAAGAATGGAATATTAGATTTTGATCGTGAGAAGTATCCAAACTTAAGTAAGGAGAATATTAATATCTCTAACGGCTCTTTTGAGTACTCTCTAGAGAGAGCGTGTGGTCTATATAACAGTAGGAGTATGACCTGTGACAGTATTACCTTTAACTCTCTATTTAATTCATATGAGGAGTTAATTGGAGAGAAATTAAAAGGAGTTAAGGATGTCAATTTAGACCTTATGGATATGAGTATGAACTCTCATGAGTGTAGATTAAGGAATTTAAGAAAAACATATGGTAAATCATTAGAAGAGATGGATATTAAACTACTGGATTGGTATTTTGAAATATTACAAAGAGAGTTACAGTTAGTGACAGTTTACAGTTAGAGATATTAAAGGTTTGTATAAATATAAACTGATAAGTTTAAAAAGTAGTAAGAGGGATATAATTATACTACGTCTTATAGTATAATAGAGTATTATATATTCGTTACATATCATATGGAACTAAAAGAGATATTAAATGAGAGTGAGAGTGTTGCTCCAGAAGCAGTAGATATTGCTTTTGATAGATTGGAAGAGAAAGATATTGTATTCTGCTCTTTTCAATACAAAAAGAACAAGAATACAGTAGATAAAGATTCTCCTAGAGTATGGAGCAAAAGTAATATAGAGCTTAACCAAGAAGAAGATATATATCCTTTAGAGCAGATACTTGTTGAAGAGGGTTTTTTACCCGAAGATTTTCATTTCTCTTCACTTAATCTATCTATTCTTAAAAGGGTTAACTCCTCCCTTATCAATCCTTTAGATTTTCATGAGATGACCTTATCCATAGAGAGTAGTAAGCTATTTCTTTCTAAAGAAAGCTACCCTAATATTGCACAAAGCTATTCCTCTTTACTAGGACTATTCTTAAATCTTAGTGTAAAAAGACTTCGTGGTATTTCATATCATGATGATGATAAAAATATTCTTGAAGCTAAGAATATAAGTGGTGAGATAAGGAGCAGTGATCGTAACTTTAATGTTACAAAGTATGAAAGTAAGAAACATGCATCTAAAAAGGTAGAGATAGAAGATATAAGAGAGTTAATTAGTAGTAGAAGTGAAATTCTTAAAGAGAAAGAAAAGAATAAAGAGTTTACTAATTTAGAAGTAAAATTTATTAATTGGGCTACACAGCTTCTAGAAAGAAAAGGGCTGTAATAGCCCCCTCCTCTCAATAATTACCTGTTGCTGTTTCCCTCTTTGTTCTTTACTCCATCCCCAGCATCATCATTTACATTCTGCTCAGTATTACCTCTTGATTTCTCATCACTCATTTTGTTAACAGCCTCTTGAAAGTTCTGTTGAGCCTTCTGTACACTCTCTACTGCCCTCTTGTAGCTCTCCTGAACCTGTTCATTCTCAGATACTTTCTCTTGTAATCTTTCCTGTACTCTCTCCATACTCTGTAATTGATCCTGTAGCTGTGTTTCTAATCTAGATTGAATTCTAGTTAACTGTGCCTCATCGTAGTTAGACTCTTCACTTATTAATGCCTGTACTCTCTCCTGTGCTCTTACTCTTTGTGTATCTAGTTGCTCTACTGCATCTCCAAGTATTTCTTTGTTAACATCCTTCTCTAGTAATACTTTTAATTCCTCTGCTCTTTCATCTAATATATTCTGTTCTAACTGTGCTAACTTCTCCTGATCAAATGTGAATGCTCTCTGTACTGCCTCTGCTAATAGATCTACTTTGTAAAGAGGATCTATAGGTGTAGAAGCATCTGCACTCTTTGCTAGTAGAAAGCCACTACCTCCTAAGACAATTAGTAGTACTACTAAATAACTAAGTACTTTACCCATAAATATGTGGATAATAATTAATATATTAATATCCTACTACTGTAATATGCTTACCGCAAGAAAGAATATATTTGAAATGTTAAATATATTTCAATATACTTAAATAGTATAAATTTAGTCCTTTTTAAATATGTTGTGGACAGTAATATTAGGTGTTGTAGTAGTAATAGCTTTGCTTGCAATAGCTCTTTACAACGGTTTAGTGAAGTTAAAGCTTACAGTTGATGAAGCTGCTTCAGATATTGAAACTTTCTTAAAGCAAAGATACGATATGATTCCTAACCTTGTAGAGATAGTAAAAGGTTATGCAAAACATGAGAAAGAGCTCTTTGAGAATGTAGCACAGTTAAGAAGCCAGGCTATGGGTGCAGGCTCTTTAGATGAGAAGATGGCATTAGAGGGCGAGCTAACAAAGGGTATTGCAAAAATTATCGCAGTTGCAGAGGCATATCCAGAATTAAAAGCAAACGAGAACTTCTTACATCTTCAAACTAACTTAAAAGAGTTAGAGGATAATATTCAGAAGTCTAGAAGGTTTTACAATGGTACAGTTAGAGATTTCAATACGAAGATAGCTGTATTTCCTAACAACTTAATTGCAGGTATGCTTGGTTTTAAGAAAATGGCATTCTTTGAAGCTACTGAAGAGGAACAGAAGAATGTAGAGATTAAGTTTTAACTCATTTTAAATGAAAAAGCTTAAGCTTTTACTTACATTAGTAATTCTTACATGTATATCTTTTCTTGCTACTCCAATATTTGCGCAGGAGACAGAGGAAAGTATATTAGAATTTAAGAGTGATATTACAATTAACAAAGATGCTAGTATAGATGTTACAGAGCATATTGTATTTCAACCCTCTACTGTTACTCCTAGACATGGTTTAGAGTGGAGAATTCCATATATATACTCTGTTAAGGCCTTTAAAAGACCTACTCAATTACATATTAACAGTGTTACCTACTACCCTCTCTTTAATCCTGAATCAAAGATAGAGGGTAACTACTCTAGAATAAATGAGAATGGTTGGGCAATACTTAGAATCGGAGATGCAGAGAAATATATAGAGGGAGTACATGTATATATTGTAGATTACACATTAAAGTATTCGGGTATTTCATACTTTAAAGAAAATGATGAGGTATATTTAAATATCATTGGACCTGGATGGAATATCCCTATCAAAGAGGCCTCTGCACAAATACATGTCCCTGGTGAAGTGCTAGACAAAATATGTTTTACAGGTATAGATGGTTCTACTGATCAAAACTGCACTATGTTTGATGATGGAAAGGGTACTGTTTCAGTAAATACAACACAGGCATTAGCTCCGTATGAGGGATATACCATTGCGTTGAAGTTTCCTAAGGGTGTAATAGAAGATACTACTAAAGAGCAGATGTGGTTAGCTCTTCTTTCAAATATTGGAATATTACTACCTATTCCTGTAGGTATATATCTTTTTGGTTTCTTAAGAAAGAGATACAAGAATGAGAAGATTACCGTAATACCTTACTATGAACCAGAAAAAGATATGGACTGTTTACTTGCGGGTACACTGATTAAGCAGAAGTTTGTAGCTAAAAATATTACAGCGGTTTTAATAGAGTTAGCAACTAAGGGATATTTAAAGATAAGGGAGTATGAGAAGAAGAAGTATGAGTTTGTTAAGAAAGATAAAGATGGTACAGATTTACCTGCTCATCTTAAGACTCTCTTTGATGCAATATTTGCTCACGGAGATGTAGTTCCTCTTAAAAAGTTAACAACCTTCTTTACTACCTCTAACAAGGTATATCTAGAAAGCTATCAGTATCTAAAAGAAAAAGATATTCTTTCCTCTAGTTTAATAAAGAAGAAAGGTATATTTCTTGCCCTCGCTATCCTTCTTCTTTTTGGTTCTTTCATGTCCATAGGATTCTTTATCTCCATTTCTGCAATTGGATGGATGCTAGGATTACTTCTTTCTGGAGTTTTGCTTTTAATATTTGCCCTATTAATAGATATTAGATCTAAGGAGGGTAATAAGAGGTATTACTACTTACAGGGCTTAAAGATGTATATTAATACAGCAGAGAAGCATAGGATTGAGTTTCATAATGACCCGAAGAAATATAATGAGATATTTGAGAAGTTACTACCGTATGCAATGATATTTGGTTTAGAGAAAAAATGGGCTAAACAGTTTGAAGATATATATACTAAAGATCCTGATTGGTATGAGGGGAACTTTAATACATTTAATGCATATTACTTAGCTACATCTTTGAATACATTAAATAGGAGTGTTGTTAAGAGTGCTACCCCACCCTCTAGCTACGGTAGTAGCGGTGGATACAGATCTGGGGGTTGGAGTTCAGGTGGTAGTGGTTTTGGTGGTGGAGGGAGCTCTGGTGGTGGTGGAGGTGGCTCTGGTGGTGGTGGTTGGTAATATGTAATATATTAATGTATGGGTATATTTGATTTCCTATTTGGTTCTAAAATTAAAACTACTACATTTCTAGAACTTCATAGAAAGATAGTGGAGCTTCGCTCATCCAATCTATATCCATATACATATAACCTTCCTCAAGCAATTGCCTTTCCTACTGACTTCTGGAAAGATTTAATAAATATATATAGAAAGACAGATAGAGATGGATTAGAGAGAGCGTTCTCTGTATTTTGGGCAGATGGTGAGGTTGTACTTACAGAGGTTAATACAGGTTCTAACAAAATGGTAAAGAGTGGAGGTAGTATACAGGTTAAGTACTCTCATCACCCTACTAAGAAAGAGTATGCTAGAAAGGAGCTGTACTTAGATGGTAAATTGCTTAAAAGAAGAGATATATATCACAAGAATGTACCTAAGGCTTTAGAAGTACAGTACCTTTTTAATATTCATACCCATCCTAAACATAGTAGAGATGATGGTACAACCTTCTATAACTTCTTCTCTGCACAAGATATTAAGTCATTACTTACTTCAAAGGCCATTATGACTGGTGTTGTTACAGACAAACTTTGGTTACTAATACGTACGGATAAAACAGCATCCTCCGTAGATGAGTTAACAGATCTACAAGTTACTCCAGAGTATGTAGAGAATACTTTAAACATAGGTCTTTACAGAGCAGATTTTAACAAGAAAGCGTATAGATATGCTCTGTTAAAGGATAGATAGATTCTGTTTGACACCCTCATTTAAAAGGATTAAACTTTTATCCCTCAATAATTTTTAAGATTCATACTACTATGATTAACGATAAAGTTACTAGATTAAAGAATCTTCTAAAGGATTCTGAGACTCAAGATCCTGCAAAGGTAAGAAAAGAGGCTAAAGAGTTTCTAAAGAGTATAGATGCACAGGAGTTAATCTTTGCAGAGCAGCAATTAATGAGTGAGGGATTACAACCTGAATCATTAAGTGCACTTTGTGCAGCACATCTAGAGCTATTGCAAGATGATTTAGATAGTGCAAAGGGTGGTCTAGAGGATGGTCATCCAATTAAGACCTTAATGTTAGAGCATGAGGCAATATTAGGCTTCCTTGATGAATTAGAAGCTGCTATATTTATGATTAAAAAGTCTAAGAAGTATACTGATGTTAATCCTAAGCTATTTCTAAAACTTAAAGAGATAACTGGCA
>JBBADY010000043.1:0-5789 GCA_041656215.1 Candidatus Dojkabacteria bacterium
TGAGGCTCAAGATTTAAGCTTAGTTCAAATACTTACTCTCTTACAAATCTCTAAGAATCAAAATGTCACTATCGCAGGTGATCTTGCCCAATCCATTATCCCTCCCTTTTACATTAAAGATTGGGAAGATGTAATATCTCTATTTAAGAAATTTAGTATAGAGAAATACTCATATCATCAACTTAATAGATGTTACAGAACTACCCTTGAAATAATAGAGTATGCAAACAGTATCTTTAGAGAAAGATTCCCTAAAAGCTATAAACTACCAGAGGCTGTACTAAGACATGGTGAGGATATTAGGATAATAGAGCATAAAAAAGCTATTAAAGATTTAGATAAAGAATCCTTAGATACCCTTATAGAAATAATAAAAGAAGATTTCGAGAAGGGTTCTGTAGCCTGTGCACTAATCTGTAGAGATAGAGAACATACTAAACAAACATATGAGAGAATAATTGAATATGAACAGTATCTAGGTAAAGATATTGTAGATTTTACACTCAATGATTATAAAACAGGATTACTAGTACTCCCCATAGAAGACGCAAAAGGTTTAGAGTTTGATACTGTAATATTACTAGATGTAAATGATATTAACTATCCAGATACAGAGCTTTCTACAAGATTACTCTACGTTGCGATTACAAGAGCTTTACATAGATTAATAATAGTAGAGAATAGTAATAAATCTCCACTGTTAAACATATGAACATATACGGAGCATTAATAGGTATAGCTGTAATAATTGGTATAGAGCTTTTTAGAAGAAAGAATACATCATTAAAAGAATTAGATATTCTTTTTGTTTTACTAAGTACACTCATTGGAGCACGTCTTCTATTTCTTCTTCACAGTATAGAGGAGATATCAGAGGGAATAGTTAATCCATTAAAAATATGGGATGGAGGTTTAGCAATATACGGCGCATTAATAGGATTAATCATCTCACTATACATACTTTCTAAAAGGAAAAAGATTCCATTTTTAAAACTCTCAGACTCTATCTTCCTGTTTCTTCCACTACTTCAAGCAATTGGCAGAGTAGGTAATTTCTTTAATCATGAACTTTACGGTAAACCAAGTAATCTACCATGGTCAATATATATACCAGTAGAGAGTAGATTACATGGATATGAAAGCTACAGTAACTTTCATCCTGCATTCCTCTATGAATCAGTACTAAACATATTACTCTTTACTACCCTACTCTTTATTAATAGGAAAAAACCTAAGAAAGGATATATAACAGGAGTATATTTAATTGGTTACTCAATCATTAGGTTGCTTCTTAATACAGTAAGAATAGATAAGGAGTATATATATATGATTGAGACATCTAATCTCCTTTCTGTTATATTCATATGTATAGGAGTATCAATATTAATGTCACAATCAAAATTTAAAAACCAAATTGCTACCTTCTTCTCTAAAACAGTAACTCTCTCTTTAATACTGCTTTCTTTCCTCCTAATACTTTTCACCATTAAAATCCCCGTTATATATCTTTTACTCTTCTCCTTTTTAACTTTCGTAATTCCAATATCCGCTATCTTACTGTTTAAAAGATTAGGTATTACATCTGATTACAATGTAACTAAAAGAGAAGAAAGGCCTAAGCTTTTTCTAGTTTTCACAGGATCATTCCTACTTTCTTTACTGCTAAGTATTAAATTAGGTAATATACAGTTAATAACAATATTCTCTGTACTTAATCTTACCTTCTTTCTAGGATTTCTAATTACTCTTTACTGGAAAATCAGTTTTCATATGATATGGAGTACATTAGCAATCTTTATCATCTACTATCTTACAAATAATCCATATCTTTTACTTCTAGGACTCTTAATACCATTCATAGGGTGGTCAAGAATTGAATTAAAGAAACATACTTTAATACAGGTAGTTGCTGGTGTATTACTTTGCTTACTGTGTATGCTGTTTGTTTTAACATTGCTTAAATTCTGATAGAATCCATATATTAATCTCAACACGGGTTTACTTGTGAAAAACTTAAGTATTGTAAAAATTAGAGAGAAGTTACTAAAGAAAGAGTTCTCAGCTCAAGAGCTAGTACAGTATTACCTTAGAAATATTAAAGAGAAAGATTCTAAACTTAATACATACATTACAGTATGTGAACAGGAAGCACTCTTAAATGCTAAACAGTTTGATAGTAAATTTGAGAGTATGAAAGAGAGAAAACTAGGAGGTATACCTCTTGGTATTAAGGACATATTCTCAACAAGAGGCATACTTACATCAGCAGCCTCTCATATATTAAATGACTACAAACCTGTATATGAATCTACTGTTACAAGTAAACTACTTAAAGAGGGTGCCATAATATTGGGGAAGACAAACTTAGATGAATTCTGTCACGGATCATCTACAACAACATCATACTACGGTACTACACGTAATCCACACGACTTAGATAGGTTACCAGGAGGCTCTAGTGGTGGCTCTAGTAGTGCAGTGGCTGCAGATCTATGTGCAGGTGCCATCGGTACAGAAACTGCAGGATCAATTAGATTACCAGCATCATGGTGTGGAGTTGTAGGACTGAAACCAACATATGGAAGAGTTTCAAGATATGGAGTCATTGCAATGGGCTCTTCACTAGATAGCCCTGGACCAATAGTTAAGTCTGTAGAAGATAGCGCTTTACTACTCTCTGTAATGGCAGGATATGATTCTAAAGATTTCACTACATACAGAGATGATAGTACAGATTACTTAGCAAACTTAAATCCTTTAAATATTAAAGGTATGAGATTAGCTATACCTAAAGAGTATATGGAACTACAACTAGAAGATGGAGTAAGAAGAAACTTTGATAACAGTATAGAGATATTAAAAAGATTAGGTGCACAAATAGAGTATGTAAATATATTAGATCCTAAATTCGGTATGGCGGTATATACAATTACATGTAGAAGTGAAGTGTCTTCCAACCTTTCAAGATTTGATGGCACAAGATTTGGACTTGAAGGAAGTGATAGCTCTACAGTTAAAACTTACTTTGAATCTACAAGAGGGGAAGGATTGGGCGAGGAAACAAAAAGAAGAATAATGACAGGAACATACTCACTCTCTGCAGGATATGCAGATGAATATTTTAAGAGATCTGAACAGGTAAGACAGTTAATAAAGGAGGATTTAGATAAGGTATTAAAACAGTATGACTGTATAATATCCCCTACAACACCATCCATTGCTCTAAAGGATAAGGATGCAGATAACCCTCTCTTTGGAGAGATAGCAGACATATTAGCAGAGGGAAGCTCAGAGGCAGGATTACCTGCAATCTCAATTCCTAATGGGATATCAGAGAGTATGCCTACAGGTATACAAATAATTGGAAAACATTTAGCAGAACAAACCATTCTAGATGCTGCAAAAGCTCTTGAAGAGAATCAATCTTAAGGCTGTAAAATATCCTCTGTATTACCATCTATAGAGATAACTACACTGTTTACAGTAGGAAACTGCTTAAGAGTCTCCTCTATCTGTGCCCTAATACTGGTAATCTTACAGCTACCACCAACTCCTTCATCCAACTTACTACTAAAATCTACCCTAGCAATACCATTAGATATAGTTAAGCTCTGTATTACCACTCCATCATTAAGAGAGGTGTAGTAACCTGAAGCAATCTCTTGCTCTGTTAAACCATTAAAAAGCTCCTCTAAAGATGCTTTACCTACAGCTAAAGTTTCTGGAATAGTTCTAATGAGAGGATATACTAATGAACAGTCATCTGTAGATCCCATATTTTTATTTGGAAAGAATACTTTAACCTCAATACTCTTGCTCTCTACTTCTAACATAACAGGAAAATCTATATAATCATCATTCTCAACAAGACCAGAAGGATTACTCCTCTCAAATCTTAAAATAATCTTACTACTCTCCTGTATATCAATATCTAACTTTAATTCAAAAGGAACTTCCTTCTCCGTAGTCCAATCCTCTGTTGCTTTTGCTAAAAGAGTATCTAATATCTCCATATCCTCATTAAGAACTCTTACAGGAAACTCACCTTCAAAAAACCATCCTCCTTTTATACTCCCGCTTAGTGTACTACCTACCTGTACAGTATCATTTTCCTTAATATCATTAATATATAGCTTAACACCCTTCTCACTCTTACTGTATAGCACTTGAGGCTTATCTTCACATATACTGGTTAACTTTGTACATAGCTCATACTCACAGCACAGATCAGGGTCTTTAAGAAGATATGCAAAGAGAATAAGGAGGATAGATAGTAAAACTATACTAACAATTAATACTAAATTCTTTATCATTACACCTAAAGGGTAATATAATAATTTAGTATACCTAAATATTTATAAACTTTCCACTACTTAATATGCCCATATCTACCAGATATTGGATCTTTAAAAAGAAACATCTTTGGTGGAAAGAATGTAAAGAAACTAAATAGAAGAAAGAGAAATATTAAAGAAAGGAGGCTATAAAGCTCACCAATATATGAGATATTAGAACTAATAAAAAAGTATATTAATACATAACCAAGGATTACAGATAGTATAAAGATTAATATACTTACAAATAGTACCTCTCTTTTTAGAAAAAGTCTTACAGAGTAATATAGCAGTGGTATTAAAATAAGGACAAGAAGAATACCGTATAAATTACCCTCTAATACATTCAAATACTCTCCCTTTAGAATAAAGTACTGTATAAAAGAGATAAATAGCATAGGTATGAAAGCAAGTTTAAGATGTTCCCATGTACTTTCATTTACTGCAGAGAAAAGATGTAACATTAAACTACCTGTTCTACTTCTATGAGTAAAGTGAAGTATTACACCAAACATATTTGCACAAAACATACTTATAAGTATTACCCAATACAACATAGTATTCACCTAACATGTTATATGAATATATAATAACAGAAAATATTGTTTTAGTAAGTCTTACTTAAACCACTTCTTGGCACTCTCTCTACGATGAGGACAGCCTGGCCAACAGCATGGTCTCTTTTTTCCTTTTAGTAACTCTTCATATCCTCTTTTAATATGTTTTTTTCTAGTTTCATCCTTTTTAACAGTAATTACCCAACATATCCATTCATTTCTTGCTAATGGGGTTAAGCTATTCCATTTCTCTAATACCTCTGTATTGGATTTAAGTACTTTTTCTAAATCCTCTGGTAGGTCATGAACAACTCCTGTTTTAATAGAAGGTTTTATCATTTTATATTTTAATAAAATAATCTATAAAGTTGTGAGGGAAATGTATGTACTATGAAAGTATTGGTGAGCCGCCTGAGACTCGAACTCAGCACCTACTGCTTAAAAGGCAGTTGCTCTAACCTGATGAGCTAGCGGCCCGTAACGGTTATGATTATAACCCCTTAAGTTATCTTTTTACAAGTCTTTTACTAAAAGCTGTTTAACAGGTGAAAACGATTTTCTATGGATTGCACATGGCCCATACTTACGTAACAGCTCTATATGCTGTTTAGTACCGTACCCTACATGCTTTTCAAATAGATAATCGGGATACTCTTTAGAGATCTCTTTCATAAATCTATCTCTTGTTACCTTTGCTAATATGGATGCTGAAGATATAGAGTAATGTTTAATATCTCCTGACTTAATCTTCTCCATACGATATCCAGATATGGTACTAACATTACTACCATCTACAATAAGGTAATCAGCTTTACACTTAATCATATCCTCTACCTGCTTAAGAGCACCCTCCATAGCCATTTTAACAGCCTCCTGTATACCCAGCTCATCTATAATT
>JBBADY010000044.1:0-5407 GCA_041656215.1 Candidatus Dojkabacteria bacterium
TGTGTCTCTAAAAGAGAGAACTGCAGACAGAGCACATAGAGAATTAGGTAATAATATTAAAAAATCAGAGGTAATATATCATCACGAAGTTACTAATCAGTATCTTTGGAATCAATTTTAATATCTCCTGATTAGGTCATTAATCCTTTATAATGTATATATGAATAATAAAAATATATACAAGGTGATAATCCTTATAATAATCTCTCTATTTATCTATATAGAGAAAGCTCAAACAGAAATCCAAGAGATAGAGGTAGTAGAGAATCATATACAACAAGAACAACCTCAAGAGAATAAAAAATATCTTGTAAATAGAGTAGTAGATGGTGATACAATTAAAATAGATAAGATTGGGACAGTAAGACTTATTGGTATTGATACTCCTGAGACAGTAGATCCTAGAAAAGAAGTACAATGTTTTGGAATAGAAGCCTCTAATAAAGCCAAAGAGCTACTTGAAGGTAATGAAGTAATATTAGAATTAGATCCATCACAGGGAGATGTAGATAAATACGGAAGGATACTTGCCTATGTATATCTAGAGAATGGAGAAATGTTTAATAAAATTATGATTAAAGAAGGTTATGCCCACGAATACACATATAATACTCCATATAAGTATCAAGCAAAATTTAAAGAGTTTGAACAAAAAGCTAGAGAGTTGAAACTGGGGTTATGGGGACCAATATGTAACAGCAATTAGTCTATATGGAGTTACTTTAATCTGATTAAGTATCCAAACCTATATGAGATGAGGATAGAAAATACTCTAAATTAATGGCATTCTCTATCCGTTGGAATAGCCGTAGTAATAGGATTAACAGTGGGTAAAATAATAGAATTTCTCCTTTCAATTTATGCCCTAATAAACGGAGTAGGAACAATAACTATAATTAATATGCCAATACTCTTCGCTATTTTCATAATACTACTATCTTTCTTTGTAGGAGTCATCACTGGAATATATCCTGCAAAAAGAGCAACCAAAATCTCTGCTCTAAATGCTCTTAGATATGAGTAATAGCTAAAGAGAGAGAAGAACTACTATCAAACTTCCTAATATCATAAATGGTACAAAAGGAATCTGTAACCCTTTGAGTTTACCTCTCTTTATACCAAGAAGTAAGGCATAACATATTGCAGTAAGCAGTGTTATATATATCCATGTAAGGATATTGCTATACCCTATTAACAACCCAACAATGATTGCTACTCTAACATCTCCCTGGCCAAGAGCTTTCTCCTTGGAGATAAGAACAATAAATAAAAATATAGAGCCTAATATAATAGCTGCGTAGAAATTAAACAGTGGAAGATATGTGTAACCATTCGTAATCTCTATACCTACCTCAGGCCCTTTATATAAATAAAAGAATATATTAATTAGAAGTAAAGATATCATTAATATGAAAGACACAATATTATGTACCTCCATCTTTAAAAAGTCATAGTAGGCTAAGAAAGAGAGAAGTGTGAATATAGTTACTAAAGAGATATAGATTAAGATATTACTGAGATTAAGATCAGTAAAACCAAATATCTTATAACCAACAAAGAGTAAGAAAGAAAGAGTCATGGAATTAAAAAGTACTTTGATATTTAATAATTTTTTCATTCTGTATAAGAGATCTCAAAGGGATTACTATTTGTATTTAGTTCTCTCTTTATTGTTAATTTTACACTCTCATCTATAGTAACAACTGTAATTATCTTAATACCACTCTCTCCCTGTTTATCAGCAATGTTTGTACTACATGACCAATCATCCTTTATAATTTCTAAGTCACCTACAAAGCTTCTATTTCTCTTTATCTTATATATAGCCTCTTCTAAACATGTGTCCGAATTAATACTTAATCTTTGGGAATCAAAGTTCATCTTTGAAACTGATAGAGTAGTAATATTGCTATATAAGGAATTAATACCCATTAGTAAAAGTAGGGGAGTTATTATTAATATCGTTGTTAATGCTACATACCCTTTCATTTAATAACGTATAACATATTAATATCCTCAGTAATACTACTATCTGCAGATGATGTTAAGGAGAATGTTACTCTTACCCCAACTATTTCAGGACTCTGTTGATATACAGGTTCAAGATAAAAGCTATTAACAGTAACAGATGAAGGAGTAATAGCTACTCCATCATAGAATAATCTAGACTCTGTAAGTGTATACTGCTTAGATTCAGTGTTAAAGGTCAGTTCTAATTTACCTTGCTCAGAGCCAAAAGTAGTATTAGTTAAACTAACACCATCTGCCCTATCAAAGCTATCATCTAAATGTTGTAGAGCAAATTGGGCAACCTTATGAATCTCTCCTTTTCTATTTGTTCTAAGTGTACTCTCCTGAGTAGTAAACATAAAGTTAAGAACCATTATTAATATAATAGCGAATAACCCTATGTACAGCATTGTTTCTACTAATGTAACACCCTTTAGTTTACTTGTCATAATATATTACAATTTCTTTAAATAACGGAGTACTCAATGTATCTGATTCAAAAATCACCCTATACTGTATATATTGACCAGTGGTACTCTCTTGAAATTCATAAAAATCGGAACCCTCAAAAAAAGTATTTACTGTTCCATCTATTCCAAACCAATTAGATCCACTTATAGATGGATTCCCACCAACTCTAAACTGTAATTTCATGGAGGTATTATTAGGTATATCCGTTATATGTGATACTGCATAGTATCTTGAAGTTGCAGATTCAGAATCAATTACTGGGGAGGTGTATGTTCCACTACTTACATATCCATAACCTTGCTCTCCACCCCCTCCTGGCCCTCCACGAATTATCTTAAACTCGTTATTGGTATCTCCCGTAATTATATATGAGAAGGCATTACCTTGTGTATCTAATGTAGAGTCTACATCATATATCCCACTATTTATTTCCATACCACCACAGTATTCTGGATTTCTTTCGTCAGTAATCACATACACTTTGTACTCAACACCTCCCGTACCTACAAGTATTACAACATTCCCATTCTCTACAACAGAGATACCTCTTATAGTTGTTCCTCCCATATCCAGTGATGCTATCTTTGGCCTTGCTCCTGTCTTTTGTGTTGTATCTAGAATAAAGAATTCATCTTCACTGTTAGAATTGTTCGTACCAAAATATACTCTTGTCGCATCTTCAGATACAAACATATCATACACCTGTTGATTGTTAACAGAGGTTTGAGATGTAATACTCATATTACTTGGATTTGTTACATCTATAATAGCTAGCTCATACCAATCCCAATCTAATACTGCATATAGATAGTTTTCATGGACATGTATTTTACTTACTGTAGCAATAAACCAACCTATTGTAATACTACCTATCCCAGATCTAGATCCGCTATAGCTAGTCAAATCAAACGTCCGAATCACCCTGCCCTGTGCTAAATATCCTGTATTACCATTAACAAATACACTCTGACCATCAGTTGAGCCAGGAGCATCATAGTAACCAATCTCTACATACGGAACAGAGGAAATATCCAATATTAAAACTTCCCTATTATCTGTAGCAGTAGCAAGAAAAGCATAGTTACCTAATACAAAGATATCGTTTACTGTATGACCTAAATAGGTACCCTCTACTGTTAGAATAGGGGGATCAACTCCCTGTACATTAAGTTTTGTAAATGGTTCTCCTGTTGTACTACCTGCTGTTCCAAGATAGGCATGACCCTCTCCTGCAAATACAGTTCTAGCATGAGCACTACCAGGGATATCATATTCATAAAGAGAGAGAGAAGGATTACACCAATCAGGGTAAAGTACAGATCTTAACCTTATCTCACCTCCCTCATTATCAACTACTAATGTATCGCTATGTACACCTGCAGAGAAGTCTTGGACTGTTGTTTTTAATATTGTGTCTGTCTGCCAATCATTAATATACAGCTCTGATTGAGTAGTATGTGACTTACCTAACATATCTTTCCATGAGATATCTATTGATATTAACCTAGTATGAAAATCACTTGTACCACCCTCCTGTACAATATTGCCACTACTATCTCTATTAACAGGATTTACAAGAAATGAATATGTTAATCCATTCTTCTCTCCTACACCATCAACTATTTTGTATGCATTATTCTCATACAGAAAAGAGCTCTCACCCAACCCTGTATGTCTTACAATATCAAACCATGCTTGAGATTTTAGTAATGACAAAATTGAGTGAACCTCTTTAGTCAAAACAGTAGCATCTGTTCTTCTCCTACTATTCTCTAATGTTCTTGTAGAATCAACAACTAGTAGTAAAAGAGATGAGGAAATCATAGCAAAGATACCTATTGCTAATACAAGCTCAGTTAACCCAAATCCTTTTAATTTCTGTTTAAAGAATCTCATACCCTATTAATCCCTCCCTATTAATATATATTAAGGCAGAATACTGCCCATCAGTAATTACTAAAGTACCATATATCGATGGTTTAAATTTACCAGCAGGAAAGAGTATCTCACTACCTAATGTAAGTGATACTGAATTGATTGATATATTTGCAGGATATGTTTTAACTTGGGTTTCAGAAGCAGTAGAAAAAGACTCCCCATCAAATAGGGTATACCCATTACTATCAATATTAATCCCACTTGGTATTTCCTTTAAAGAGCTTCTTTGTTGTTGATAGTATAAATCGATAGTAAGTTGATTAGCATAGCTTTCTAATTTTGATCTCTGAGCTCTCTGGAGTGTAATAGGGAATACTAAAGTTGCTATAATTAGCAATATACCTAAAGTAAGTAATATCTCTATGAGGGTAAATCCTTCTACTTTTCTATCTCCATTATCCATTAATACTTCCCATCAATTGATACATTGGCATTAGTATAGTTATACCTAATAATCCAATAATTACCCCGACGAGAATTAGAAGTAATGGCTCTATTAAAGTCACAATATTATTACTCATCTCTGTTACATCATCTGAGTAATAATCATGTAAATACATCATATTCTCCTCCAAGGTACCGCTTAATTCACCTATCTCTACCATTTTTATAAATGATTTATTAAAATACTGATCATATACCGCCAAAGAGCTTGCTAAATTTTGTCCTCTATCAATATTAGAATGAACTTTCTTTAATATGTCCGAATAGATAGAATTACTCATTGTAGTGGAGGAGATAAGTAATGCTTTTGATAGTGGTAAACCACTTGCTAACAATACTCCTAAGGTACGAGAAAAAGATGCAAGTATGTTACTAATGAAGAGATTCTTCAATATTGGAAAGTGTAGAGAAAGCCAGCTTGTAAAATATCTCCCAACTTTTGTTTTTAAGAAAAGATAAAAGAGAAAACCTAAAAGAAAGATAGCTAGGAGAATGATCCACCAGTTATCTCTAATAGCTTGAGCAGAATTCATAATGAAGATTG
>JBBADY010000045.1:0-5045 GCA_041656215.1 Candidatus Dojkabacteria bacterium
TGGAGCTATAAAACTTACTGTGAGTGGGATTACAACTGTAAATGGAACTATTTCTGCATCTGGAGCATATGGAAATGGACACTCTGATAGGTCCGATGGTGGTGGTGCTGGTGGCTCTATTTGGATTATTACAGATACTCTAAAAGGAAATGGCGATGTAAGAGCAAACGGAGGAAGTGCTAGGGATACAGGCTGGGATGGTGGTGGTGGTGGTGGTGGTAGAATAGCTTTTTACTTCGGAAAAAATGACTCAGTATTTACAACTCTTACTGCAAATGGTGGTTCTGCAGGTAATCAAGCACAAGGAGGTGCTAATGGAACAATCTTCTTAGGAGGTTTACCTTCTAATCCTATTACCCTACGACAGTTCAAACAGGACGCTGTAACAGGTATTGGGGAAAATGGATCGACTAATGAAAATACAGTGATATTGACATATCAAGTACAGGATGCAAATGCTTCTGACACCCTAACTCCTGAAGTAGAGTTTGTACCAATTGGGACTGACTTTAACAATATAGCTACAAATGTTGGAGATCCTGTTGCATATAGTGGCACTATTGTCACAGTTTCAATCCCAGTTACTGGATTAGCAGATGGATCATCGTATCACTGGCAAGCTAGAGCTTGTGATTCAACAAACCTTTGTTCAAAGTGGGTAAGTTTTGGAAATAATACAGAGGCTGAAGCTGATATAAGGGTAGTCATGAACACTGCTCCCAACTCTCCTACAATACCAGGCACCTCTTACTATATAAATGGACAATATACTAATTACTTACAGCCAACATTTGATTTTGTTCTTAACGATCCTAACCCTACAGATACAATTGGATATCAGATACAAGTTGATGATGATTCAGAATTTGCTTCACCTACTATTGATTACATATCTGCAATGTCAGCTCAAGGTGTTCAATCTTTTAAAGTTGGACAAACAGAGGGGCAGGGATCATATAATACAGGGTCAGAAGGACAAGAACTCTCTACAGGTGAGTACTACTGGAGAATAAAGGCAATCGACGATAAAGGTTCTCAATCTAATTGGACAGTAGCAGAAGGTACTCCTGCATTTAAAATAGATCTGTCTAAACCTACAAACGCATCAAATGTCCGAATGAAAGCGTCCCTTGGAAGCTTACATGAATATACAGAATCTGAAAATGATATTTGGTTTAATAGAAATGATCTTTACTTCAAATGGGATGAAGGAACTGACCTACAAGGGGTAAAGGGTTACTGTCTATATCTAGGTCCTGAGGAATTGGGCAATCCTGCAGTAGAGAAAGGTTTACTTGGAACATCCCCTATAAGTACTACTGGCTCTACCTGTGACTTTATTACTAGTGATCTTTCAATTGATTTTGTAAATTCAGCACTAAGAAGCTATGAATGGCTAACATCAAGCAATGAGAAATATTACTTTAAAGTAAAGACAATAGACGTTGCAAATAATATATATGAAGGACCTGATGTCACAAACTTCATATCTTTCAAATTTGATAATACTCCTCCACAAAATGTAACGGCAATCTCTGCACCAAGCAGTGTATTCTCTAGCACATCAGAAATGTTCTTTACTTGGCCTGTATCTCCAAACAACTCTGGTAGTGATCTGCACTCTCAAGTTCTCGGTTTTCAGTACGCACTAAATACAAAAGACACATGGTATGGAGACAGTATGGATGAGAATACCGGCCTAGTCTTCAAATCATTAGACTCTGAACAACCTTTCTTCTTACCTCAAAATATTAGGAATTTAATTCAACTTGGACAGAATACTCTCTTCTTTAGAGTTTTAGATAATGCTGGTAATAAATCAGAATTAAGAACTGTATATATAAACTATGGAGGAGAAGCACCTAAGTTTGCAGATGGAGAACAGGTCACTGTAACACCAGCACAAAGTGATAGTAATAGCTTTGCATTTAGTTGGCCAGAAGCAATTGTATCAGAAGGTAATGAAATAGAAACATATTACTACATGATCAATACACCGGTTCCTACATCATACTCAACAATTACATCAAACTCTGCAACATATATTGCAACTACAGAAACCTCTATTGCAAAGAATTCTGTAAATGGACTCCGCAAAGGAGCAAATACAATAAATGTAGTAGCGATTGATAAAGCACATAACTACTCCTCTAGTAATTACATTACAGCAACTTTCCATCTTAATACTGAATTACCAGACCCTCCAACAAACTTAATTATTGCAGATAGCTCAATAAAAGATGTCTCTATGTGGAGAGCTGCACTGATTTGGGATGACCCTGTATATAAAGGAACTGGAACACTTACATATGTAATACAACGTTCTCAAGATGCTCTTGTATGGGAAACTATTAAAACAACAACAGGTTTAGCACACATAGATACAGTGCCTGAATCAAAAGCTTACTATTGGAGAGTAGGTACAATGGATAATTCGGACCAATCAATCTCACACCCATCATATTCAAATGCTGTAACAATAATTCCTAGAGGTAAATACACTATCCCACCAATCTTAACCTCTGGTCCTGCAGCATCATCAATAACTACAACAAAATCAACTTTAAGTTGGACTACAAATAGGAGTGCAGATAGTAAGATTGCCTTTGGACTAGCAAGTGGTAACTACTTAGAATGGGAGCCATCTATCTCTACACATACTACTGAGCATCTAATACCTCTATCAAATCTAAGCCCAGGTACAGAGTATTTCTATGTAGCTAAATGGACAGATGAAGATGGTAATACAGGTATAAGTGATGAACAAACTTTTGTTACTCAACCACCACCAGAGGTAAAAGATGTACGTATTAGTAATCTAGGTATTAGTAGTACAATTATCAACTTTACTACAAAGAATGCTAGTAGAGTTAAGATCTACTACGGTACATCTACATCCTTTGGAGGTATAAAAGAGATTGGAACATCTAAGTTAGAAACTTCATACTCTGTAGAAATTGATAAGCTAGAAGATGGTACAAAATACTTCTATCAGATAAATACCTTTGATGAAGAAGGAGAAGAATATACTGGAACTATTCTTGACTTCCAGACATTACCAAGACCAAAAGTATCAAATATCTTAGTACAACAGGTAGCTAAAACAGCTCTCTCTACACTCTTAGTAACATGGGAATCTAATACTAAAGTTTCTTCAGTAGTAACCTTCTATCCAGAGAAGAATCCAGAATTAATGCAAGATATTGTTGAGCTAGAATTAGTACAAGGAGAACATAAAATGTTAGTAAAAGGACTCTTACCAGACACAGTATATATTCTAAGAGTTAGAGGTAAAGATATAATAGGCAACGAGGCTCTCTCTGAGAACATACGTATTACAACATCCTCTGATAGTAGACCACCCCTTATCTCTGCAATGAATATTGAAGGTGCAAATATTCTACAATCTGAAGGTACAGCTCAAAGTACATCATCACAGCTAATAGTTACATGGACAACAGATGAACCTTCTACAAGCCAAGTAGAGTATGGAGAGGGATCTGCAGAGTCATACTCTCAACTAACACAAGAAGATAGAAATCTGTCCTTTAACCACGTAGTCATTATCTCTGGCCTTACTCCTTCAAAGGTATATCACCTTAGAGCTATATCAAAGGATGCTGCAGAGAACGAAAGTAGATCTATCGATACAGTAACGATAACTCCAAAAGCAACTGATAGTGCATTCTACCTAGTTATTACTACACTTCAAGAAGCTTTTAACTTCTTAGGAAATCTATAAAGATTAATAATGGAAAATACAATCAAAGTTGAAAATTTAAATAAATCATTTGATGTCGCAAGTGGAAAAGTTCAAGTTTTAAAGAACTTAAACTTTGAAATCAAAGGTGGAGAATTTACAATAATCTATGGACCATCAGGATGTGGTAAATCTACTCTCTTACATACCATTCTAGGATTAGAAGAGCCTACTAGTGGAAAGGTCTTTGTATTTGGAAAAGATATGTACCAAGACTATACAGAAAATAGTGTAGCTCGTTTTAGAAAAAATAATATCGGTATGGTATATCAACAATCTAACTGGGTAAAAGCTTTAAACGTTGAAGAAAATGCAGCACTACCATTAGCACTTCTTGGCCAAGATGAATTAACAAGAATTACGAAAGCAAGAGAAATGTTAAACTCACTTCACATGCTAGAGTGGGCTAGATACCAACCCTCAGAGCTCTCAAGCGGTCAACAACAGAAAGTATCTCTCTCAAGAGCACTCATTACTAATCCTAAAATTATAATAGCAGACGAGCCTACAGGGAACTTAGATTTTGAATCGGGAGAGGAGTTAATAAATATATTACAAAGTTTTAGTAAGGAAGATAATAAAACAGTTGTAATGGTTACTCATGACTTAGAATATCTTAAATATGCAGATACATGCATAAAGATGCTTAATGGTGAAATTCAAAAGATTTTCTCTCCTAAAACAGATAATGCAGAATTAAATGATATTAATATGAAAAGAGGCGTTTATGAAAAAATCACAAGAGAATAGAAACAACTTATTCAAAAAGTTAAGAGCCTTTTTTAAAGATATTGGTAAAATCTCTAAGTTTATTCTTTTAATAAGCATATACTCCCTTTTTCTTGGAGTTAAGAAATTGGCAACAAAACTAAAATTCTTGAGTATCATTCAAAACTTTCTTAACAAGATAATACTTCTCCTTGATCCCCATAATCCAGATAAAATATCTCAAATTGAATTAATAAATCTTGCTATTAAAAATATGACCTCAAAGAAAAATAGATCTATTGTTACAATAGGAGGAATGACTGTAGGTATAGCAGGAATTGTATTTTTAGTTTCCATTGGATATGGATTACAAGCATTAGTAATTGATAGGGTCGCAAGATTAGATGAAATGAGACAAACAGATGTTTCAGTACTTCCAGGTAGTAATCTATACCTTGATGATGAAGTCTTAGATTCATTCCAAGAAATCACCTCTGTTGAATTAGCTCTGCCTCAAATCGCTGTAGTAGGGAAGGTAAACTACAATAACTCAATGACTGACATGGCAGTATATGGT
>JBBADY010000046.1:0-5036 GCA_041656215.1 Candidatus Dojkabacteria bacterium
GGTGTATATCCAGCTGCCTCTACTAACTCTGCATATGAATCTAAAAGAGGTGACTCATCTTCAATTATTAATATCTTTTTTAAACTGTTTGCCATAGTTTGAGTTATTTAAATTAATTATTAGGTCTTAATGTACCAATGTTGTAAATAGTGTAATCAAAAAGAGAGGAGTAACCTAAGCTATCAGCACCCGGTACCATTATCTGTTTCTCTCTAAATGAACCGTAACAGTTTACAGCAGCATTAACTTTCATATATGAAAAAAGCTTCTCTGAACATCCACTAACATCGGAGTGAGATATACCTACAGTATTGTTAAGTGGAATAACTCTAATTTGATATAGTGGGAAAGAACCTCTCGTTTTTTTTAAATCAAGTGCTACAGTATTATTAGCGTTAAGACTTAAAAAGGAACCCTCTGGAGCAGCAACACCCTGTAATTGGTCAGAAGTACAACCAAGAGAGGTAGGAGTAAAACAGTATGCCTCCATATCATCAGTACTACCATCATTAACATACTCTGCTATCTCACCACTAGGATTACCATATATCTTCTTTATTACAAAGATAGTAGGGGATTTCTCTCTTGCCTCAAATTTTAAAGTCATAGAACATGGAGCATTCGGTTTAGTTTCATTACCTTCAAGATTAAATACCCTTGCAGAACCAACCCTAACATCTACAAAGTCAGAAGGCTGTGCCTCTGCTATTGTAAGTTTAAGATTTGAGCTAGGATTCTTGTCTTTATCATATTCACACCAATCTACTACTCCTTGATCTAACATTGAGGTATTAACGTCATATTCTGCTAAGAAGCTCTTTATCTCTGCAGTACTTTCGAATACTTCCTCCTCACCTGTAGTTTGAATCTCTTGTGCTAAACTCTGTAAGAATTGAAAATCTGCTCTAACAAAAAGATCTAACAAACTATCAGCCTGTTCTACTGCTTTCATAGAGTCTTTTGTATTAATAGCGGCCTCTCTATTTTTTAACGTCCTTGAGTAAAGTGAAGCTCCTAGTACTGTAGCAACCACAAGAATTACCATAATTATGGCAATAGCTTGTCCAGAATATATCTTTTTTTGACTATTTGTCATATATAAAAATTAACAATTAACTAATACCAAGTCAAACCCTGCGATGAAACAGTGATTTGTCTTGTGATTTCCCTATTAACAGGAACATTAAATCCTACGGGCCAATTCTTCGGTTCTACTACTGTATCTACTACAAACATATTATCTGCATCATCCCCTATTACAAGATACTCTATACTGAAATCTTTAACATCTACTTCATAGTTATGTAATACGGTAACATATGCATCCTCTCTATCAGAACTAAAACACTCTGAGTGATCATCCATCTCATACACAGAGGTTTTTAA
Organism: Candidatus Dojkabacteria bacterium; assembly: GCA_041656215.1. Lineage (GTDB taxonomy): Bacteria > Patescibacteriota > Dojkabacteria > SC72 > SC72 > UBA5209. The sequence continues at coordinate 1,387 of JBBADY010000046.1, forward strand.
TAAATAGCCTTGCCCATCTTCATCCAAGAAGTACCCTATACAGCTCCAAACATTGTAACCGTATGACCTTACATGAATCTCATTCGAAGAGACTCCTTCTAATAGAGTAGGGTTCTGATATGTATTTCCTAGAGGTAAAGAATCAACTACTTTTTGATTTACTCTGTTGAATTCCCTCACCCCATTAGAATTGTACAGCATAACATCTGAAACATTTGTATTACCTAAAGATCTATTCATAAGTTCCATAATGAAGTTAACATCATTTCGAGCCTGATTCTTACTGTTAGAAATAAGAGAGACTTTAATTAGTGTAGTAAGAGTAGTTGCTACAAGAAGAGTGACTATAGCAAGAATAGCTATCGTAAGTAGCATTTCTACTAAACTAAACCCTTCATACTGTTTACATTTCTTTCTCATAGATTTATTATTGCAAAATATTCAAAATCTCTAATATCAGAAGCAGTCGTAAAAGCTCCTTTTACTTTATTAAATCCTATTATTACTTTAATCAACATCTTATTTGTTATTCCCCCCTCTCCTTCCAAAGGCTCTATCCTACCATTATCAATTACACAGATTACTCTAAAGTAATCCTCCTCGTTATCATTTACACCATCATTAATAACCCCCTCACTAATATATGTCTCCCTGTCCCCAGGTGTAATAAAATCAGTACTAATCTCATATACATCATCCTCTTCATTCTTTTCTAAAGTGTAGCATTGATCATTAACAAGAGAATCAAAGAGTGAAGTTTCTTCTTTCACTCTTTCCCTATTTGCAATATTTTGTACAATCACAGCAGCAGATCTAGCATGATGTGCCTGTGCATCTTCTACATCTAGTCTAACTAAATCTCTCATAGCTACAACAGATATATTCATAAGGACTGTTACAACGATTCCAGATATCATTATCGCTATCAATGATTCTACAAATCCTAAAGCCTCATATTTTGCTTTTAATTTCATTCTCATTTTTTTATTACATCATGTGTTACAGCCCCTGAAAGAGGGAATATTTTAATTTCATCTACAATCTTTCCTTGATTTCTATGTATTTCAATTATGAGAGGACCATTATCAAGGTACTCCCCATCCTCATTATAATTAAATGGTAAACCGTATGGGTTGAGATCATCAGCTTCTTTATAAAGAAATACTCTACCTGTTACTGACTCAAAGACAACATACGAAGCATCACTCTTTAAAGCAATATTAAAGCCTGCATTAAGTTTACCTTCCTCTAAACCTGACAATGGAGTTATATATGATGGTCCTCCCCCTCTATTGCAAAGTCCTCCAGATACTATATCGTTTACTGGTAAAGAAGCATTATGTCCATAATTGAGTTCATTATATCCAATATTTTTATCATCATCATATGCCAAAATCTCACTTCGTGTTAATTTGTGTCCATAAGCAGAGAATGGAGAACACCACTTAAAGAATGTATATTTTCCTTGATCTATCTCTGTAAAATCTATACCTATTCCATATATCCAACCTTCATCACTCTTCTTCTCAAGTAACATCGCTTTTTGTTGTACTAATTGTAAATCCTGTTTAATATCCTCTATATTTTGTTTACCTAAAACAGAATCTCTAAGACCACCAAAGGCTGAAGCACCCAAAGCACCAAGGATAATGATTACCATTAATACTACTAACACCTCTGCTAAGGTATATCCACTGTAAAGGGCAGGTTTTTTTAGCATCTTCTTTTTAAGCTAAGTAATATCTTAATTTAACAGAAATACGTTCTCTTCACAATATATACCTAGTTAAGTATGAAGCCCCTATCTATATACCAGTCAGAAGCATCAAAACCTCTAATGATATTTACGTCTGTTATATTATCTTCAACTGTACCCACATTTTTATTCTTTAATGGATTACCAACAGGCTCTGTACCTATTCCATCTCCAGTACAGTAATGACCTTTTAGAAACTCATCATCGATACCACCAAAGGAAACACACACTATTACAAATTGCGCATTGTAAGGATCTACATGGTAGTAATATGTAGCATCTGTTCCTCCATCAAAGACACCTTTCTCAAGATATGGTCTAAGAACTGGATTTGTTCCAGTATATCCTAAAGCTTCAGAGAAGAACTCTTTCTGTATACAGCCAGAGCAACTACCAAGTCTTGGATACTCCCCATTATCTAATTTGTACTTAACTAATGATGTAAACAGCTGATCTGCAGCATCTTGATGCTGTACTCTATTAGCCCTATCTATTGCAAATCTACCTGCAGTTATACCAACAGCCATAAGGATGATAAGGATGCCCATCACTATTAACATTTCTACTAATGTAAACCCTTTATACTTCATATACCTAATACTTTTCCTAAAATTAATAGTAATTGATTGTTAAATATTAACACTAAAGAGAAAGAAATATACATAATTGGAAGAAGAGGTAAGGAAGATTTAAGAGTTGCTCTTTTAAGAAGCATAAGTACAAGAGAGTAGAGTAGTGCTACAAAGAGGAATGTATAAAGGAATGCGAGATACATAGGGAGAGAGAGTAGGAAGCCCATACCGAAAAGTACTAGTAAATCTCCCATACCAAACTTCTTTCTCAGTATCCTACTTATCAAGAATACAAAGAGTACAAAGAGAGTAGAAAGAAGTATAGAGTTCTCAGGTATGCCGTTATATATAGCTGTATATATTACAAAGGATATAAAAGAGTAGGCTAAGAATACATGTACAATACTTCGTGGTATTCCTTTATATATTCTATCGAAGTATGACATTACAAAAAGAAAAAAAACAAAGATATATAAAGTAGTACTAAAAGAGAAATAGAAAATAGAGCTAAGAGATATAGCTAAGACAAGCTCTGATACAGGATAGTACAGTGGTACCTTATATCCACACTGTTTACATCTACCTTTAAATATGAAAAATGATAGTACTGGTATTAACTCATACCAAGTAAGTGGCTTATTACACTTCTCGCAGTGAGAACCTCTTATATATATATCAGGATATTTATATCCATTATCTATTCTATACAGCAGAGCATTTAAAAAACTAGCTATTGCTAAACCTAGAAAGAATATTACTACTGTAAGATATATATGCATACCCCATTATATATACATCTATATAAAAGGGAAACCCCCTCAAGGGAGGGGGTTAATTTCGATTCAATATTATTCTTACTTAATTTGCAGCTTTCCAATCCTTAGTTGTACCATCCCAATCCTGCTCTAAATCGAAGGTTTTACTGCCTGGAGTTCCATCCGCTGACGTATTTGCTGCTACATCCTTTGTTGTTATTCCAGAGGAAGCTGCTCCGAAGCCGTTACCTGTACAGTAGTAACCTCTTAAGGTCTCATCACCGAATCCTCCCTTAGAAACACATACTAATATTGCTTGACCTAACTCATCAGACCAGTAGTAGAATGTTGCATCTGTTCCACCAGTGAATTCTCCATCCCCCATATAGGTATTTAAATCTCCACCCACTGCCATAGCTACCTTAAAATCAGTAACTTCAGGGAATCTTCTATTATCAGTATAGTATGCTTGCATTGCTGTATATATCTGATCTGCTGCATTTTGATGTGCTACATCATTAGCTCTATTAATTGCAAATCTACCTGCAGTAATACCAACAGCCATAA
>JBBADY010000047.1:0-4936 GCA_041656215.1 Candidatus Dojkabacteria bacterium
CCTTTTCATTTCTATCTCCCTTTTCTTTTCTAAAACAATTTTTTAAAAACTCTCATAAAGAGTTTGACATAGTAGGTAGTAATAGTGTTATTACTAACTGTTAGATCAAACTCTAAACAAGAGAAGGGTAGAGTATGAATTATCTTTGTTTGTAAGAAGAGTTAAAAGACAAAACTTAGTTATCTTTTAATCTCTCCCTACATTTAAGAATGTATATTTTTAAAGAGCAGTAAGTTATAAATAGATAGCATAATTATACCACAGAAGAGCCTATAGTACAATGGGGTGGGTATAGAGGTTATTGATCAAGCAGATCTAATTCGCTACCTAATCTCCAGTACGAGACACCTAGTAGGTTACTCTCTTTTGCTAAAGCTACCCTTTCAGCTACTCCCTGCTTATTTTGGAAGTAGAGTGTACAGGTAGCTCCATCAGAGCATGTGTATTGAGAGTATCCTTCTGCAATATCACTTTTATACTCTTGAGGTATCTTACTGTTATTTATTAGATTCTGTACAGAGGAGTATGTTAATGCAGAGGCTTTCTCTCCTTTCCATAGGTATGCGTAAAGGTGAATACCAAGGGAGATTTTCTCGGAGGGTATATATTCACTTGCGTAGGTTATTACCTCTTTTATCCAATCTATAGGGGCTATTGGTCCTGGTATGGTTGAGGTTTGTAATGTGTAATCATATGTCATTACCTTTACTTGATCTGCTAACTCTCCAATTACTTTGAAATCTTGTACAGCTAATGTATCAATGGTTCCATCCCTTGTTTTAGCTGTAACTGTTACAGAGAGTATCTTTTCTTTTGAGTGTAGCTCTTTTTGAAGTTTTTTAAGGAAAAGAAGGTAGCCTTCTTTCTCTGTACTTTTTATCTTTTCAAAATCTATATCTATACCATCAAAATCATATTTCTCTATCTCTTTAATTATTTCTGCTACCTGTTTATCTATATATACTTCTGAGCTTAGTACACTCCCCATTATCTTGTAATCGTATGATCCTACTGTAGGTAGTACCTCTATACCGTTTACATCACAGAAGGTAAGGAAGGTGTTAAGAGATTGTTCAGAGGGTTTTCTATTTAGTAGGGTTCCATCGTTGTTTACACCGTAAAGTACTGGGTTTACTGAAGATATTTGCTCTTTATACCTCTCTAAACTTTTAAATCCATTATCAAAGTCCCAAGCAGGTATCCATGCAGAGTGTACGAGATCTTTTTTAATTTCTGGTTCTGTAGTTTCGGGTATTGTTTCTATTTCTTCTGTAACAGTAGGGGTAATATCTTTACTTATCTCTTGCTCTGTTTCATTTACAGAGTGCTTTTTAGGTACAAATGAATATATTGAGAAGAGTAATACAAAGAGAGCGAGTAGTATGCTTATTATTAACAAAAGATTTTCTTTTTTCATTGAATAAGTATACTACAATGATTAAAGAGAAGGGGGCTTTTAGCCCCCCCTTCTTTCTCTTACTTTATCTCTATCTCTTTGGTTTTAGATTCCTTTGCTTTAGGTAGTGTAATAGATAGTACGCCATCTTCCATTTTTGCTTCTACCTTACTAGACTCTACGGTAGATGGAAGAGAGAATCTTTGAGAGTATGAATATGATTGAGAGCTTCTAAGGAGATATTTTTTACCATCTTTCTCCTCTTTATCTTCTTTACTCTTACCCTCTACACTTAGGATATCTCCGTTTACAGTAATTTTTACATCCTCTTTCTTAAGCCCTGGCATAGGCATCTTAACAAAGATTTTGTTATCCTCTTCCCAAATATCTGCAGAAAGAGACTCAAATGGTGCATACATATCATCCAATTTTCCTAATGGTGAGTAACCAAAAAACTCATCCATAAAGGAGCGAAGTGGAGTATAGTATGTTTCTTGAGGTTTTTGATCTATTTTTACAATTTTCATATCTTTTAAATATTAAAATTTAAATATATATGATTAGCAAATGGTAGCATCGAGTGCTAGCTGTTGTCAAGAGTTTTAAAGTTTTTTAGACTTGATTTCCTTTCATTAAAAAAATATACTAATTTTAATATGAAGTATTCTAAGAAAATACAAAATAGGGTGAGTAGGATAGAGGGACAAATTGGAGGTGTTAAAAAGATGATTGCAAAGAATACGGAAGAGGACAAGGTTATGATCCAGCTTCAAGCAGTGATTTCTTCATTAGAGAGTTTAAAGGTAGAGTTAGTAAAGAAACAGATGAAAGAGAGTTTAGTAGAAGATATTCGTAAATCCCTTGGATTATCAGAGTAGTAAATCTGATATACTCTACAAGTGTACTGCCCAATAATAATATAAATAGATAGAGAAAGATGAAAATAAAGAATCTTGGATGGTCAACCTTTCAATTAAGTATAGGAGATATAACTGTACTAACAGATCCTTTAGCATTAAAGGATAGTGGTTTAGGATTACCTAAGAGTAGTGCAGATGTAGTACTCTTTACAGACAGTAAGTTTAAGGAGAAAGAGAATATAATAGAGGAGTATGATTTAATTAAAAAGGTTACTCCTGATCATAGAGAGTCTATTTTTGAGATTTCATCTCCGGGTGAGTTTGAAATCGGTGGGGTAATGATAAGGAGAGATATAGATGATTCTTTTTATATTATTGATGAAACAAAGTTAAGAGTAGTGTATATGGGTTTGTTAGATAATAGTTTTGATATTAACTCTACAAAGAACTTAGGTGATGTAGATGTTTTAATACTTCCTATTGGTAACGGTTCTCTTTTTGTTGATTATGACAAGATAGAGAAGATTCTTACTAATTTAGATCCTTCTGTATTACTACCGTGTGCATATAAGAAAGATGGCTTGAAGATAGGTAAGGATATTAAAAGTAGAGAGGATTTTATTAAACACTTCGGTTTTACTAATGTAAAGGATGAGACATACTTAAATATGTCTTCTTCAGCTCCTGAATTGGAACAGAAAAATATGGAAGTAATATTTCTTAATTAAAAAAGAAGAATATGGAGAGAGTACCTCCGCAAAATATAGAGGCAGAGAAATCAGTATTAGGTTCTATACTGTTAGATAAAGATGCCCTTATTAATGTTTCTGGATGGTTACAGCCTGGACACTTCTATGATGATCGTCATGCATTAATATATCAAGCTATATTGGATCTTTTTGATAGTGGATTACCGATAGATTTGGTAACGATATCGGATAGATTAAAGAAGAAAAAAATACTTTCTAAGGTTGGTGGTAGGGCATATCTAACAGAACTAGCATCCTTTGTGCCTACCTCTGCACATGCTGAGGAGTATGCAAATATTGTAAAAGAGAACTCTACACGTAGAGGTTTAATATCCTCTGCTGCACAGATAACGAACCTTTCATTAGATGAAACTATAGAGATATCTGATGTAGTGGATAAATCTGAGACACTGCTTTTTAATGTAGCGCAAGAGGGAGTAAAGAGTAACTTTGTACATGTTAAAGAGTTACTCAAGGATGCATATGAGAGAGCTTCACATGCTAAAGGTAGTGATGATTATTCAGGTATATCTACAGGATTTAGAGAGTTAGATGTTCTGTTAGGAGGCTTCCAAAAATCTGATCTAATTATACTTGCTGCTAGACCATCTGTTGGTAAAACTGCTCTAGCTTTGGATATGATGAGAAATGCAGCCCTTATTGAGAAGAAAAATGTAGCCTTTTTCTCTCTTGAAATGTCCAATATGCAAATTATGGATAGGTTACTTGGTATGCAATCAGGTATTCCTTTCTGGGAGATTAGAACTAACAAATTAACCGATGAGAAGGTAGTTAAGCTTGCAAATACAATGGGTGAGCTTGGTGACGCTAATATCTTTATTGATGATATGGCAGGGCAGCATATTAATCAGGTAAGAACTAAAGCTAGAAGGTTAGCTATAGAGCAGGGTGTAGATATTATCTTTGTAGACTATCTCCAGCTTATGCACGGTAGTAGTCGTGAGAGTAGAACATTAGAGGTATCAGAGGTGTCTCAAGGATTAAAGAACTTAGCTAAGGAGTTAAATGTTCCAGTAGTTGCACTTTCTCAGCTATCTCGCGCTATTGAACAGAGACAGGGTAGAAGGCCTCAGCTTTCAGATTTAAGAGAATCAGGCTCCATTGAACAGGATTCTGATGTAGTTGTATTTCTAGATAGGGAGGAGACATGGAATCCAGAGACAGAGAAGAAGGGTACTGCGGATCTCTTTGTAGCTAAGCATAGGAATGGTCCAACAGGTATGGTTGAGCTTGCATTTGTAAAAGAGATTGCAAGTTTTAGAAATCTGTATAAGGATGCTAAATAGTGTACAATCTCCGCATTTATAGTATATAATACACGGACTTTGGTCGAGTGGTGGAATAGGCAGACACGCGGGACTCAAAATTCCGTGCTAGCAATAGCATGAGGGTTCGATTCCCTCCTCGACCATTATTAAATATATTAATAACAAATTATGAATTTAGAGAGCTTTATATTAGGATTTTTTGATTTTGTAGGTAACTTAGATTTCAATATGTTCGGATCAATACTTTTTGTTCTTTTAATACTCTTTTGGTTGGTATTAATAGGGTGGGTATGGATAGATTCTGGAGAGAGAACATCTAATATGACTATTAGAGTTATATACTTAGTATTAGTTTTAGTACTTAATATCCCAGGATTAATAATATACTTGATAATTAGACCTGGTGAGACAATAGATCAGCTATATTGGGCAGATCTTGAGAGAAGATATCTTAAGTATGAGACCTCTGAATTAGGAGATTGTTCAAAGTGTGGAGCACAGCTACTGCCTGGATATGTTTTCTGTACTAACTGTGGTAATGAGATTAAAAAGGAGTGTCCTAACTGTAAGGTTATGATTAGTAAGGGTTCTAAGTTCTGTGCATACTGTGGTACTCAGGTAGGTTACAAAGCAGTTAAGGAG
>JBBADY010000048.1:0-4704 GCA_041656215.1 Candidatus Dojkabacteria bacterium
TGTAGCAGGAGACTTCTTACTCTCTGCACAAAGCTACAATCTTAATGAAGAGCTAATTACAGGAGAGTTTGTACTCTCATCTCCAGATGACAAGATATTGGAGAAGACTAATTTTGAGTTTAAAAAGGGAGACTTCTTTGGCTTTAACTTAGGTCTAGCAATGGTAAGCTTTGTTGGAATGTATATCGTAGGTGTATTACTAATATATATGGCACCAGTAAAGACCTTAAGTATTGAGAAAAAGATAACTACATCATGGAGAGATTTGCTTAAAACTTTAGCGATAGGGTTACTAGTACTCTTTGCAATACCACTACCACTATTCATATTAGCACTTACATTAGTAGGAGCACCTTTAGCACTCTTTATAACAGGTATATTAATCTTCCTTGTAACCTTCGGGACTCTTTGGACAGAGATAGCGATAGGTCATAAGGTATTAGGATTAATTAAACAGAAGGATAACCAAAGATTCCTTTCATTACTAATAGGTAGATTAATAACTATGATTGTTAAACTAATCCCCTTTATAAATGCACTGTACTCTCTCTCATTAAGTATGATTACAGTAGGTGCAGTAGTAAGGATAAAGTATGATGCATTTGTAGCATCTAGAACTGTAAAGAAGAAATAGGTAATACATATTAGAAAAAGAAAAGGGAAGCATATGCTTCCCTTTTTTAATCTCTAATAAAATCCTTACTTTAGATACTCATCTAATATCTTTGCAAAGGAATCATATGGATATGCACCAGCAACTAACTTACCAGTAACAGTACCATCCTCATCCAAGATACCTACTACAAATCCAGGAGTACCCTGTACACCTGCTGCAGTACCATCTGCTAACCCTTTATCTACATTAGCTTGGAACTTCTCATCTGCTAAACACTTATTAAACTTATCCATATTAATACCCATATCTTGTGCAACAGTGGTAAGTGTATCCTTAGATGTAATTAAATAAATCTTTGAATGATACTCTTTAAACTTATCTACACCAGCAATATCATTAACACAAAGAGCTGCATTAGCACTATCTATTGCAAGCTGACCATGGAAATCTAAAGGAAAATCTCTAAATACATATATAGCTTTACCTGTATCTACATAATCCTTTATTAATTGATCCTTTGTCTCCTTATCATGCCTTTGACAGTATGAACACTGATAGTCATTATATTCAACAATAGCTAACTTTGCTTTCTTCTTATCTCCAAGATATGGAGCATCCGCTATTGTTGTAGAAGCCTCAGGAAACTCTTCCTGTGTAGGTGCTGCTGCACCATCATTACCTGGATTACTCAAATCACTTGTACCACTACCTTTATTTGTAAAAAATATAGAACCCGCAATGATTACTCCAGCTAACACTATAGCGAGAGGAACCATAAATGAGTCTAAATTAAGCACTATCTCATCACTCTTCTCTACCTTTTTTGCCTTTTTTGTTTCTTTAGCCATGATATATATATATTAATATTAAATCGAGGGCAATAAATAAAATGATATTTGAATTACCTAAATATGTCAATTCTAGATATCTCAAGTATATGATATACTAAGCTAGGTGGGGCAATATATAGATAGTAATATAAAAGATGTTTTGATAAACATATTACTTTTCATAGTACTTGTATTACTTTTGGTCATACCTGCATACTTCTGTTATAAAGTTTTTCTTGTAGATACACAAACCCAAGATAATGGTATAGAGAAGATTGAAGAGGAACAGATTAATAACGAAGAAATATCCCAATTAGAAGAAACAGAGGTAGAGCCCACAGAGCCCTTCTATGAGTTTTTTCCAATCATAGAGGATCAACCGTCATATGTAGTAGTTCCATCAAAGATAGATAGCTCTACTCCCCCTACACTCATACTTTACAGTCACGGTTCTAATACAACTGTAACTCAGAATATGGAAGACCCCTTTATGAAAGATTTAAGAGAGTATGGAGAGTACTTCAGTAAACAGAACTACATCTTTGCAGCATCCAACCAACATGGTATTAATTGGGGTAATGAAGCATCGCTTAGAGATACACTTAACCTAAAAACTTGGATTGATGAGAACTACTTCATAGATTCTAAGATTAATCTAATTGGTTTTAGTATGGGAGGTCTACCTACTATGAACTTTGCTGCACAAAATCCTGAGTTAGTATCAAAGATTGCACTACTTGCACCCACTACTAGAAAATCTGAATGGAACAGTAGTAGAGTAGAAAAGATATTAGATATTGATATACAGATATGGCACGGTAATGCAGATGTAAATGTACCGTACAGTAGTACTGTTGGATTTGTTAATACTTTAAAAAGCTTAGGGAAAGACATACCTTTGATAACTGTAGAGGGGAAAGGACACTTCGATATAGATACAGAGCATATGGAGGATATATTAACCTTCTTTAATAGCTAGCTAATTAGACATACTTAAATCTTCACATATTCCCCTCATCTCATCCTCAGAGATCTCTCTCCTATGATCTACCTCTGATACAACTGTTGTACCATTAAATACAGGTTTAATATGGAAATGTGTATGAAATACCGATTGTCCAGCCCTCTCCCCATTATTCTGTCTAATAACAATACCCTCAGGAGAGTATATATCCATAATACGATGAGATATCTTCTTAATAGCTTTCATAATATGACAAAGATCCTCATCTGTAATATCAAATATATCTTTAGAGTGATTCTTTGGCACTACCAAAGTATGACCCTTACTAAGAGGAAGAATATCTAAAAATGCAAATACCTTCTCATCCTCATATATCTTGTAAGAGGGTATATCACCATTAATAATTTTGCAGAAGATACAATCATTCATATATTTATCCACTTATATTATATATACATAACTCATCTTGCAATATAAAAACCTCCCTTAATACCCTTACCCTCATCAAGATATTTTAACCTACTATCAAAGTAAGGAGTACATATTAATTCCTGTTCCCAACACTCTACTCCTCTAGATGGAGTATTTACTTTAATATTAGAGTCTGTCATCTCATACTTCTGCTCATACTTCCGTATCTCAACGCTCTTACTTAAACTCTCTGTCTCAATCTTTTCAAAAGAAATATTAGAGAGAAGAACTACTAAAATGATTAAATCCATAAAGATGGAGTAATGGATAATGCTCTTGTACTTAGTAATAATAATAGAGCCATTAAGTAGTATAAAGGACCAAAAGATACCTAATGCAAATCTAGGATCTGGTGCTAATATAAACCAATATATCGTTGATGATATTAATATAAGATGGATACCCAAGATATCTGTTCTCTTTAATAGTTTCTTTGAAATAGAGAATATCATTAATAACAGAGAGCCTACCATTAAATATGGCCATACTGTTTCTTTACTTAATCTAGTAAACCACGGTTTAACCCACTCCCACTCATTCATATAGCTTACACACGCCTTACTCCTATCCCTTGCCCATGATTTAACAAAACATAGCTCATTTTCCATTACTTCCTTAGTTACACTCCATTTAGGATTAATATCTAAGATTCCACTAGGATAGAAGGGATATCCAGAGAGTAAGAATGACCTAGTTATGGTAATTAATACAATCAGAGAAGCTATAGATATACTAAACCAAAACCAAGAGTATTTTACTAACTGTTTTAATTTAAACCTTTGTAATGTAAAAACTGCTAGTAGTAAAACAGCCCCTATCGCAAATACCCCACCGCTTAACTTAATAGTAAAAAGTGTAGAGCTAAGAAGAAGTACTAAAAAGAATTTCTTTTTAAATTCATACTCTGATATCTTCCTAAAGGAAAGTAATACGCCCGTAAGTATTAACTGAAGGTAGAAGATATAGTTATCTGGAGATATACTTACTAAAGATCTCCCACTGTTACTAAATAGATATATACATATTGGTAGCCATATAAAGGCAAGAAAGATTTTAGAAATAGAGTACTGCTTTACAGTAATCACCTTATAAAGATTCCATAAAGAGAAAAAGATTGTAAATAGTCCTAAGCCTGCATTAACCCAATTAGAATCAACAGCTATTAGATTTAAATCTTCAAAGATTGGAAATAGTAAAAAGCTCGAGTTATTAAACCCCAATCTACCATGAATATTAGCTAAACCAACTACTAATGGATACTCTTTGTACCACTCCAATATTTGTAAGTAGTAGAAACCATGATCATATACATACAGTGTTCCAAATGTTGAGTTTAAGAAAAGAAGTGTTAGAAGAGAGCTACTAATTACAATTAAAATTAATGGTAGATTAGGAACTCTAGAGGGTTTTCTTTTCTTGGTAATAGCTTTCCAGAGTAGAGAAATAATACTAAAGGAAGATATTACTAAGAGAGAGATTAAAATAACGGTATTTAAAGGAAAGAAAAAGTGAAGGAAGCCTAATAGTAGAAGTAGTATACAGAAACCTACTAATACTTTGTAAGGAATACTTCTGAAAGAAAACTTAAAGAATCTTTTAAGAAGAATATTGAATGTATCCCCAATACCGTAAAGAAGTAAGAAAAGAATTATCCATCCAACTATTACACTTATATAGTAATTCATAGTTATAAAATACCGCTATTAATATCTCTCATTTAAAGATGATATATTACTACTCTACTCCAGAAAGTAAGAGTCTCTTTATTACTCTTAAGATAATCTAAACTTACAAAACCAATATCTTCTAAACCCTCCTCTTTA
>JBBADY010000049.1:0-4696 GCA_041656215.1 Candidatus Dojkabacteria bacterium
CAACTAATACAGGGACTGTAGGTAGAGAAATTGGTATAGTTGATAGTGTATCAGAAGATGGACAGGTTGTTACCGCATTGTTTCAAGTAAGTTCTCAAAAGAATGAGTAGTTTTTTTAAGTAGTAAAAAATAATTAGAAAAGGAGGTGAAATAAATATGGGTAGAAAGATTATGTCTGCTGAGCAGAAAACAAGAGTATTTAGTCAACTTATACAACATCCTCAAGGCAGAGCAGTAATCGGGCAAACCATAGACAAAAATGTGGCTTTCAGTAGTAATACTGGAATGAGAACCTCACTATATGCTGGGAACTCTGAATATAGTTCAGACAATCAGCAGGGAAGAATAGGGATTAGTTGTTCTTTATTCCCCTCAGAGACTACACGTGGGGCATCCGTTATGGATGATGATATAGTCCGACCTCTACAGCGATGTAGAGAGGTAAGTGGAAACACTTATCCGCCAACCGATAAGTTGGTTAGTAATCATTTGTATGATGAAAGTAACAGAGTGGTTAGAGCCTTGACCTGCAAGGTTGAAGGGCTCGGTAAATCTGACTGTATGCTGGAAAACGGGGTGAAGGCTTTAGGTACTGGTGAGGATACCAGTAAAAATCTTAAAGATGTTCCCGCAATCAGCAGGAAACTTCAAAATATAAAGAAATATGGTATACCAGGCGAAGATTTTGTTACTTGTGCTATATGTGGGTTTAAATGTAAAGATTTAAATACACATATTAATAGGGTACATAAGTTATCTTGTTCAGAGTATAGAAAGGAATATCCTGGTAGAAAAATTGTAGCAGATGAAGCAGTTTGTAGGAGGGTAGAAACATCTTCAGTATCAGTAAAGAAGTTCTTTCAATCAGAAGTAGGGGAACAGGTGTTAAAAGACGCTAGTGAGAAACGTGTTAGAACAAATTTACAAAGGTATGGTGTAGTTTCACCTAATACTAAGAAGATGTGGCCTGCTATAAAACTTTTACGAGAAACTGAACCTACCTTTGAGCAACGTAATGTAGAACAGTTTCAAAAAACCTGTATGGAACGGTATGGTGTAGATAACGTTATGGATGTTCCTGAGTTTAGGGAAAAAGCAGTTAAAAACCTACAGGAAACTATGATGGAAAATCACGGTGTGTTAAACGCTGGGCAAATACCGTATATACAAGAGAAGATTAGGAAGGCACAACATATCACTCCAAACAAATGTGAGTTATATTTATTGCAATTTTTACCTGATTTCGTTAAGTTTGTTGGTGACGGAAGTTTTTGGGTTATGCTTGGTGATGGTAAATCAAAAAACCCTGACTTCGTTGTACGACCATTTAGGAAATGGAGATCAGTAATAGAGTTGTTTGGAGAACACGTTCATTCGCCTGAAGAAGAAGCGTTTGTTATTGATTTATATAAGAGTGCTGGTGTTAGGTGTTTAGTTATTTGGTGTAAGGAACTATCATCTAAAAAAAGACGTGATAAAATGTGTGAAAAGATTACTAATTTTTTAACTTTATATGATGAAGGATCCTCAGAGACTATACGTCAGACACCTGATAAGGTGAAGATATAGTCCAATGTTTCGTTAATATGAAATAGTTGTTCAAACTTGGAAGGGATTACAAAAGTATTGGTAGAAAGCTTCTAGCCGTGGATATACTCCCAACCGCAGCACCTATGTGGTATGATACTGACCCTCAATTCAGTGCGGTAGCATTAGCACAGAACGGGGCGGTACCTTACGAGACAGTGAGGGGTGAAAGGATAGAACTTGCACCGTTACTTATAGCATCTTGGGTAAGAGTTCCCGCACTAGAGGTAGCGATTAGAAGATTCCCTGCTTTAGATAGAGCTAAGGAGAAAGGTTACATTGAGATGGCTAAGGAGGAAGATAGAAAGGTTTTCTCAGCTATAGATTATGCTGCAACGACTGCTACTAATCATAATACTGTTGTAACGGGTTCAGGTGGTTTTGGTAGAGCAGAAGCATCAGATTTGTTCTTGACTATTGAGCAATGGAACGCACCAGTAATGAATATGGTGATGGCACCAGCACAGTATAGAGATTTGAGAAACTGGGGTAAAGAGGAAGTTGATCCTGTAACTCAACACGAACTTCTTAGAACAGGATACGTTGGAGATATATGGGGTAGTAGAATAAGAACTTCTTACTTGGTTGAACCAGGAAATGTCTATGTAGTAGCTGAACCACAGTATTCTGGGGTAATATCCGTAAGGATAGATCTTCAGGTTTGGGAAGCTCCTGACGCACAAGTTGTGGAATATGGCTGGATGTATTTTGAATTTATAGGTGTAGGTATCATAGTAGCTCAGGGAGTGGGTAAAGCTTCCGTAACAGGAAAGTTTAATCCAAGAGTATAATGATAATATAATTGCTATATTAGGTTAGGAGGGGGTGTAGGGTGTAATGTCACCCCCTCCGACATTGGTAAGGTAAGAAGATATAGATGAATCGTAGTAAGTTAGTAGATAAGGTAGATACAGATTATTGTCTACGTAAACAGAACAGGATACGTAGGCAGTGGAAACGGGTTAGGAAGGCTAAACGGTATATATTAGACAACAGTTAGTTATACAATATGGGAGGAATAGTAATGTCAAATAGGAGAATGTTACGGGTAGTAAAATCTTCACTTAGGAGGCTTAAGAGAGAAGCAATAGTAGGATTAGGCCCTGCTGTTGCGTTATGGGAGAAATTTGTTAAAGATAAGTATGGTTGTAAAGTAGATGAGTTAACACCGTCAGAACGTAAGCGGGCAGAGATAGAATTTAAGAAACAATATAACATTAAATCAACAAAAGCGATGAAACGCAAGGCTTTGATAGGTGGGTTAGCACTACAAAAACCGTTTATTGATTTTGTTAAAGATAAGTATGGTTGTAAAGTAGATGAGTTAACACCGTCAGAACGTAAGCGGGCAGAGATAGAATTTAAGAAAAGAACTAAGACATCTATACGAAGGAGAAGGGGATAAGTTTAGTGAAGATACTAACACTTAAAGACAAATATAGGTACTTTGAGACAGATTTAGAATATATCTATCAAGATTCAGGTATTACAGAAGAAACAGACGTAAATATAAGCGTTAAAAACAGTCAAGGTGATACTTTATATTCAGAAACAAAGATAATGCCTAAAACAGGGTATATTGGTGGAAAAATACGTATAAATAGGGATAATTTCATAGTAGGTAGTTACATTTTAGTTGTAGATACAGAACTTAAAGAGTTTGTAGTAGATTATAGAGCAGTATTGATAGAGAAAGGGTTATCGGAGTTATTGACGGGGTTTGAGCATATAGATGTGTATGACGAGATAGGTGTGCAGGTACCCATTAATATGTGTAACTTCACATTCAAAAATTGGGTACCTGACACCACTAAGTTAAGGGTATTAAAGAATGGCGAAGATTTGGAGGTATATAAAGATATATACATAGATTTTGATAACGGGGATTACACTTAAAGAATAATAGTATATTAGATACAGACGATATTAATGTTACGTATCAGTTCAGTATATTTGGTGAAGATACATACGCATCGTTTTTAGATTTAGCATTAGACGAACTAAACTCAAGCGCACCAGCTACAGCATACGATTTTGAATCAGCACCAAGAGTATTTGATCCAGCGATGGTTATGCGTGCGTATAGTAAATGTTTAGGTAGGTTACTATTAGATTTAAGTTTTTGGAATAATACACTCATATTTCCTGAACCAACAGCGTTAAAAAGCACTATACAGGCGATGTATCAGGCAGCATTAACAGAGTTTCAGGAATTAAAGAAATCAGCTAAGGGGCTAAGGATGGTAAGACCGAGAGGTATAAGTAGCCAGAAGATAGGTATGCCAGTAATGTTAGATGGTGTAAACTACAAGAACTGGACAATAGCGAGTATAGCACAAATTTCAGGAGTAAGATAATGGTTATAGAGTATTATTGCGGGACAGCAGAAGATATAAGACGATACTTGACTACTGTATCTATAGGTTCAGGTATAGCTGATACAATAAAAGATGACGCTAGTTTAAAAGACACGTTTTACGAAGTTAATCAGGAGATAGATAGTATATTAAGTGCTATGTATTATGTACCATTACGGAAAGTGAAACGCAGTGGGATAATAAAGTTTCCTGATCCAATAAAACAAATAGCTATTCGTATGGTATCTGGTATACTTATAGATGCTCATTACCAGGCATCTAATCCCGCTGTATCTGCTTATGGTAAAAACATGAAAGAGGAAGCATTGTTGCAACTACATGGGATAATTAATGGTGATGAAAAGTTTGGTGGGATGAGGATATTAGATGGGCAGAAAATGAAAGCAGGTAGAAACCATTTTGTTTCTTCAGGAATAAAACCTGCTAAGAGTCCTAATATGACATCAAGCCCTTCAGGTGCGATGGGGATAGAATAGGAGGCGCTCAATTGAAGTTTATAAACGTATCTACACCACATATATATGTATTACTGAAAACCGTTAAACAGAAGCTTGAAGATAAACGGGCAGATATAGATACTTTAATAAATCGGTATTTTTCTAATGAGAAGTTAAAGAATATATGGATAGGTGATTGGGTATCATTAAGTGGGTATCCTTGTATAACTTTAGAACCTACAGGTGAAGATTATCAATATACAGCGACTAATTGGACAGTAGAGAAAGAGTTTG
>JBBADY010000050.1:0-4694 GCA_041656215.1 Candidatus Dojkabacteria bacterium
CTGACTCTGAGATATACCCATCTGCTTAGCAGCCTCCTCCTGATCTATATTTTTGATATATCTTAATCTCAATGTCTCTAACTCTTCATCTGTTATCTCTATCTCATTTAACTCTCTAAGAGGTATGCCCCTTGGTTTAAAATATCTTTCGTTAAATTGGAAACCTAATCTCCTTCTAGATCTTTGTCTCATCTATTTCTTTAAAATATATTATATATTACAAACAGGTTTGCCCTTTCATAGGGGTACTGCATTTAGGACATACTCTCTCTGTACATGGAATTCCTCTAGGAGTTTGCTCTTTATATCCACACTTAGGACATACACACTTTTTACTAATTTCCTGTTTACGTCCTTTTCTTCTTGGTAAAAAACTAAACCTTTTACCACTCATTGGACCTTTTCCTAAAGGTCCTGTTTTATCTAAATTAGGCATATTAATAATGATAATAATTTAATGGGTATATACCCGTAATTAAATATACTACAATATCTATAATGGGTCAATACCCATTTGAAAGATTGGAGCAAATAGTACTCTCTTTGTACAGTGTAGAGGAGGTAGGTATAATAAGGATATGAGAGATAGCTATGAGAGAATATATGATTTAGTAAAACAGATACCCATAGGTAAGGTTTCTACATATGGAGATATATCTAAGAGTTTGGGTATCAATAACCCTAGATTAGTTGGATATGCATTACATAACAATCCAGACCCCTCCTCTATACCGTGCCATAGGGTTGTTAACTCTAAAGGAATGATTGCTAAGAGTTTCGCTTTTGGAGGCGATCTAAAACAAATGGAACTACTTAAGAGTGAAGGTATACAGTTTAAGAATGGAAAAGTAGATTTAGAAAGGTATAGGATTAGGTTTAAAGATGAGGATATGTTAAGATTGTAATAGTAAGACAACAATTCCGATCACTTTATATCTTGTAAAGCAACTCACTTCTATATTTAAGTAGGATTTAAAATATTAAAAAATATAATTATGGACGAAACAATCCAAAAGGAGATAACTCCAATGCCAAGAATAGGAGAGAAAGCTCCTGAGTTTAAAGCAGTCACCACACAGGGTGATATAGATTTCCCTTCACAATATAAAGGGAAATGGGTAATACTTTTCAGTCATCCTGCAGACTTCACACCAGTATGTACATCAGAATTTATGATGTTTGCTTCCCTAACAGAAGAGTTTAAAAAACTTAACTGTGAATTAGTAGGACTCTCTGTAGATGGCCTATACAGTCATATCGCATGGCTAAGAACTATTAAAGAGAAGATTGAGTTCAAAGGTATGAAGAATATGGAAGTAAAATTCCCATTGATAGAAGATATCACTATGGAAGTAGCTAACAAGTATGGAATGATACAGCCAGGTGAGAGTAATACAAAGGCAGTAAGAGCAGTATTTGTAATAGATCCTAAAGGAATAATAAGGACAATACTTTACTACCCATTAAGTACAGGTAGAAACTTTGATGAAATACTTAGAATATTAATAGCACTACAAACAGCAGATGAATTCTCTATTGCAACACCAGCAGATTGGAGACCAGGAGATGAGGTAATAGTACCTACTGCAGGCACCTGTGGTGTAGCTAAGGAGCGTATGGAGAGTAAAGAGGATATCAAATGCTATGACTGGTTCTTCTGCACTAAGAAACTTAGTAAGAAAGAAATAGAAGAGAAGATTTATAGCAAAAAGAAGTAATAAGTATCTCTATATTGCAAAGCTATTAATAAGAAGATATCCTTAATTAAGTATATGAACCTTCTTGATATACAACTAAAGGCTAAAAGTGTAGGAGTATTACTTCTACTAGTCTCTGGTTTAATGCTCTGCTTTACTATATCCATTGGAATATTCTTAACCCTATTAGGTCTCAAATCCGGTTTAAGTATATTAGCCCTTATCCCATTCCTATTTATTACACTCTTCACTCTAGTGCTTTGTGCATTGGGAATATATGTAGGTATTAGATATTACAAAGGTAAGATATTTAAAAAGAATAGAAGTTTAGGAACAGTATTAGTTATCTTAGGTGTATCATATCTACTCTACACCATTACTGTTTACATCTTCTCTAACTTAACAGGGAATATAGGGGGAGAGATACAGCCAATACTTGCATTGATATGGGCAGTAGTTACAGTACCTTTTGGATTAGTATTAAGGAATGGAGTAAAGTAATAGGCTAATACTTCTTAAATACTCAACTTACATTCCTCTTCCTTCCTATACATTTAAGCTGTGATGTATTTAACTATGATGCAATCTAATCATAAGAAAGAAAGAGAAGAGCTAATTAAAAGTTATCTTCTACCAAGAGGTATAAGTAATGAGAGAGTACTTGAGGCATTCTCTAAAGTAGATCGTAAGCAGTTTGTACCACACAGTTTTGAAGATATGGCATATTTAGATCGCCCACTCCCCATAGGCCATGATGTAACAATATCTCAGCCATATATCGTTGCCCTCATGTGTGAGCTACTAGATTTACATGGAGATGAGAAAGTACTAGATATAGGTACAGGCTCTGGGTATCAAGCAGCAATACTTTCTCTTCTAAGTAAACAGGTCATCTCTATTGAGCGTATAGAGGAGTTAGCTGATAGCTCAAGAGCTAGATTATCAAAGCTTGGATATAAAAATATTGAGGTAATTTACGGAGATGGATCTAAAGGATATGAAAGAGAGGCCCCATATGACGGTATAATAGTAGCAGCAACAGCAGAAGATATTACTGATGCTTGGAAGAATCAACTAAAAATAGGGGGTAAAATTGTATATCCTCAACGAATAGATGGCACAGAGATACTAGTAGAAGCTATTAAAACAGAAGAAGGTTTTGAAAAATATAATCATGGATATGTATCTTTTGTTCCATTAATAGAAGATTAATGAGTTCTACAAATAGTAAAGCAAAGTCACTCTCCTTTAAATATTTAGTCATACACGATATAATATCGCATTAAACCAACAGTACTACTTAAATGCTACAAAACTATTTAGAAAAAATTCTACAAGAATCAGGAAGTGAATTCCTCTCTCCTAGAGATATTGAAATAAGGGAGATAATAAACTCAAATGAGATGAGAAAGTTAGATCCTAGAGAGAATGAGTATAGCTTTAGCTCCCTATTAACATTGCCAATAGGGTATATAGACCCAGAGAGAAGAAAATATTTCTACAATGAACTTTATGGAAATCCAGAAAGTAATATATTTCTAGCACAGTATGACTACACATATCTCCTAATAAGGACACATCTCTCCCGTAAAGAGCATGACTTTGCACACCAAAATTTAGATAAATTACGTAGGAATACGTTTCTTAATTTTGAATATAAAGATAAAGATTCAGAATACTCTTCAGTAATAGGATATCAACCAATGTCTAAAACATTTGCAACATCAGAGGTGGGCTTTGTTAGCTTTAATGCAATTGATTAATACTTTTTAAAAAGAGAATAGACATTAATTAGTTAACCAATTAGAATAATTAAATAGATAGATATTCCATATCCATAATTTACTAATTAACACTTCCCTTTTGGATAATATAGAAAACAATAGAAAGAAAGATAATACTCTTAAATACATCCTCCTTGCAATAACTGTACTCATACTTACACCTCTAACTCATCTTCTTTTAATCACACACTTAAATGTAATCAAATATCCAGAAAGTATTAAACCCTCTGGAGAGTTCTGCTTAGAGGGATATTTCCTCTTACCAAACATCATTGACCTTAATACATCTTCAGATATCACTATTAAAGTAAAAGATAAATATACGATATTTGAGAACCTAGATATCTTTGCTAAGAAGATCTGTATTACGCCTACTCAACTACTCTCTGAGAGTAATCAATATATATTCACTCTTAAATATTTTAATAATCTTGAACTAAGTATTTTAGAGAAACATTTAAAGATTACTACTCAGGAATATCCTGAAGTAATAGCTACTGATTTTGATAATGAGATAAACAGTAACCAGATATTAAAATATGAGATAGACTACCCTATCGACTTTTTAGAGTACTACATCTCTTCCAATGAAAAATCCGTTACATGTAACAAAGATAACTCTTCCTTACTTTGTGATCTCTCTGACTTAGAAATGATTCCTGAAAATAGCTACGATTTACTACTTCTGGCTAAAAACAGTGGAGAGATTGTAAAACAGATGGATATAAGGGAAGTGACAATATTAACACCAATCATAGTAGAGTCCTCAAGCATTAAGGAAAAAGAGGTGGTACAAACCCTTACCATTCCAGTTATAGAAACAATATTTAACAAAGAGATTAATACAGAGTTTGCGATAACATTCGAAGACAGTGATAAAAATCCAATTACTTTTGAATATACAGTAGAAGCTAACAAGCTATTAATCATCCCCTTAGAAAGCTTTAAACAGAGCAATACATACCTCTTAAGAGTAGAGAACTTAACAGGAGTAGATGGAAGTAAGATGGTAGGAGGATATGTATTGGAGTTTACAATAGATAGCGGACCTAAGATAAAGAGCACAAACCTTTTTAATGGATTCCCAACAGGAGATAATATAGTACTTACATTTAATCAGGATATTAAAGGTACACAAAATATTAAATCTTTGATTAGATTAGACCCCTCTGCTGAGTATACATACAGTATTAAGAAAAATCAGATAACGATA
>JBBADY010000051.1:0-4594 GCA_041656215.1 Candidatus Dojkabacteria bacterium
TACCCCAGGTTTTACCAAAGCTCCTGAGACATCTACATATATTGTGCAACCACTATCCACTTGTATGGTTCTACCTTCCTCTTTATCTGAAGATTTATCATTTTTAAGTACGATCTCCAGTTCTTCCTTACTATTACCCTCTTCCTCTGAACAAAAGTTCTTGCATAGTACATAGTGATCAAAAAGAAGTCCTAAGGAGAAGGATATTAAAAAGGTGATTGAATAGTAGATAATCTGTTTTTGTATATTCTTCATAGAAAGAATATACATTACAAACATTAAATTTAGATTACCTATCTATAATTTGAATGCTTTCTATCGTTATGGGGTTAAGAGGTTTATCATTAACATCTGTCTTCACCCTCTCTATAGAATCAACAACAGCAAACCCACTAAGTACTTTCCCAAATATCGTGTAATTTCCTGTTAGTGATTCCATGTTACCTTCTGGGATATTACCTGAGGTAATGAAGAATTGAGAACCGTTAGTATTAGGTCCTGCATTTGCCATACCTAATGTATACGGTTGATATTTTCGATCTGTTATTTCATCAACTATCTGATAACCAGGCCCCCCCGTTCCATCTCCTTTTGGATCTCCTCCCTGAATTACAAAGTTCTGTATTACTCTATGGAATATTAAACCATCGAAGAATCTCTCCTGCACAAGAAAAAGAAAACTGTTAACGGTTATGGGTGTTTCATCCTCGAAGAGATCTATCTCTATATCCCCTACACTTGTTTTTAGAATGACTTTGTAATCTATTCCCTCTTGCAAGACCTGTTTGGGTTCATCATATGTTTTTGTATTTTCCTCTTTCTCAGTAATCTGAGGTAGTCCTGTATCTGTAGGTATAATGGTTCCTTGTTTCATTAAAATTACTCCTATTAAAGATACTACTAGTAAACCAAAAGCTAAAAGCAGTATCTTTTTATTATCTTTAATATTATCTGATACTGTACTCATGCGATAGTTATATCATATATTAAGTACGGCTTACCAGCCCTATGATACTTTGATCATAATCATCTCATTACAACTTTCTGTTATAGTCAAACTTAATATCTCCTACTCTCACATAGTTGTTGTCTTTAGAATGTAGTCTGATGATGATGATACATGTATCTCCTGGTTCAGTACAGGTATTCTTCAATTGGTTTCCACTTAACAGTATTGTCTCCCATTCTTCTGCTTGTAACCCTACGTTTGTTAAAGATTTTCCTTTCTTATTAGGAGTTTCTTGTTTAAATACCTCCATATCAACACTACAATCTTCATCATCTATACACTCTGTAGCATAGTTTAGTTGGATAGCATTATCACTCCAACTAGCAAAATTGCTTGGTAATGTGTATCTTATACTTATTTCTACACTTTCCGTATCCTCTTCTATATTATTGAACTCATAGTAATGCATGTACCCTGTTTCTTCTTCTCCTACCTCTGTCTCTATATCTTTAGATGTTACTACAGAGCCTGGATATTGAGCAGATAGTGTTTCTGTATTTGTTGTTGATCCAAGTGCTATCCAATTAGTTCCGTCATTTGAAAATTTAAGTTCCTGTGTTTCTGTATCATATTTAACACTACCACTATTCCCATTTTCTCCTATTGATATTACTCCCTGTGTATATACATTTTTCCATCTATTAGTACTACTTCCTAAATTATATGTATTATTTATTTTTGATAGTAGGTGGGAGTCTACTGTAAGTGTATTAGTAGATGTTATACTCAATACACTGTTTAATGGGTTTGGTTCTTGATTAAGGTTATTTATTTGACTTTCTAGTTGTTGTACTTTTGCTAATAGTTCATTTGTATTAGTATTTATACTTCCTATCATTTGTTGTTGTTGCTGGACTGCTCTTACTAAAAGAGGAGTCAGATCACTAACATCTAATAGGTGGAAATTTTGCAGTACCTGTCCATTAAATTCCTCTTGAGGTAAGATTTGTACCATCTCTGGTAATATCTGCTTTACCTCTTGGGCTATAAAGCCTCGAGCAGAACCACTACCATCTATATAATCAAAACTCACTGGGTTTAATTGTGTTATTAACCCTAGAGCATTCTCTATTGTATTAATATTTGTTTTTATCCTTTCATCAGAACTTGTAGCCCACGAGGCACTGGTAGCACGTCCTTGTCCTGCTATATGAAGAATGTGTGAAGGGGCAGTTTGTCCTATTCCTAATCTCCCATTGCTGGTTAATCTCATTCTTTCCGTATCGCCACTTGTATCTCCTGTCAGAAAGGTAAGTGCACCAGTCCCCTTATGAAAGATAAAAGAGTTAGCATTTGCTCCTCCCGCCCCTCTTGCAAGTCTAAAACTCCAAGCAGGATATGTAGTGTCACCTATTAAGTTTATAGAGGGAGATATGTTTCCTGTAGGTTCATATCCTACATCTACAGCATATTTAACACCAAGTCTCCCTTCATGATCTATCCTCACCTTCTCTGTCGGCGTTGCACCATTAGTTGAAGTTAAGAATGACAATGCCCCTTTGTATGTTGTATTACTTAAATCCGTTATTAATCCTCTTATCTGGGCTATCTCTGTTATTCCTCCCGGTTGAAATACACTTCCTTTATTTAACGCAAACCCTAATTGTGTCGTATTATTTATACTAGGTGCTCTTGTGCTTGTTATTTTTAGAGCTGATGCTGTTGGGCTAGATGTTATTACCCCGAAGTCCCCTGCTATATCTAATTTGGCCTCTGGTGATGTAGTCCCTATACCTACATAACCTGCATTAGTTATTATCATCCTGTTTGTATCATTAGTGATAAACTGTAAACTGTGATTACTCTTAGTACCTAGTATACCTGTAGCACTTAATGTATTACCTCCTAGAGCCCAACCTGGATCTACTAAGTAAGAGCTTATATTACCAGAGTTTATTAACACATAACCGTCCCAATAAAGATCATCACCTCTTCTATATAATCTTTTATCTGTAAAACCTGATGCTGTTACATCTTCATTGAAATATATCCTTCCCTGTTTCTCAAATCTAAAGAATTCTGTATTTCCTTTCTTCATCATCATGAAATAGTCTGTACTATTCTCATCTGTATGCATTTGAAGATGTAACATAGCTAGAGGAGATGCAGTACCTAAACCTATTCTACTGTTATATTCACCACCCTGTGGATTAGATACAAATAGTGCTTCTACTCCTGCTGCTCTTGCACGTAAAGGACTAACCGCGGAACCACTACCTGTTTCTAAGTTAAGTAGTGATCCTGTACCAGTAGTACTGTTGGCTGTTTTTAATGTAAACAAATTGTTAGTACTTGTATTACTACTACTCCATGTCCATTCAGTCCTATACCCACTCATACCTAATATCTGATTAGTTAGTGGGTTTGTAATCTCATCCCATCTAACACTACTACTACCAGGGCTAAAAGTCTGCCAACTCCCTACACCGCTTGCATCTGAAACTAATACCTTATTTGCACCTGGAGACCCTCCTGTTATCTTTATTTGACCATTTATTTCCAATGCTTGTGTTAGAGATGATGTCCCAGTTCCTATACCTATTCTGTTATTATTTAAGTCACCACGTATAGTATTACCTATATTTAATTGATAATTATTTATTGCAGATGGAGCTGTAGTTCCAGCACCTATTATTATATTGTTACTTCCTGTTGTTATGTTATTACCTGCCCCATTTCCTATTGCTACATTACTACCTCCTGTTGTATTCCCACTTAAAGATCCATAACCCAAAGCCACATTGTAGCTCCCCCCTGTATTCATAAACATTGCTAGAAACCCATTTGCTACATTGCCCACTCCTGTCTCATTATAAAGCAGTGTAGAGACTCCAACACCTATATTATAGCTCCCTGTTGTGTTAGCCCCTAAAGAACCAGTTCCAATAGCCATATTAGAGTGCCCTGCCGTATGAGATGCTAAAGTATTTAGTCCTATACCTACATTACCCAGTCCTGTAGTAATAGAACTGCCAGAACCCTTACCAATAAAGACATTCTGTTCAGTATTACTAAATATATCCATTACCTTATTATCGTTATATTTCAACTCTATAGTAGGATATGTTGATGTATTTACTGATAACATAGCACCTGGTGATGTTGTACCTATTCCTGTTTTACCATTTTTAAGTACTGTCATAGCATTAGCTCTGTTTGAACTACCAGTACCAATACCAATGGCAAAGATAGGGTCTGTTGCTACCCAAGAACCAGTTGTACCTGATACAACATTGTACTGACCTAATATTGTTGAGGCATAAGCTTGAGCAGTAGTGTAATACCCCATGGCAGTAGAATAAGCTCCACTGGCGATAGTGTTATCCCCTATTGCTGTGGCAACATCTCCACTGGCGGTGGTGTCATTTCCCATGGCTGTGGAACCCCATCCACTGGCAGTGGTGGAAGATCCCATAGCTATGGAATAATTTCCACTAGCGATGGTGCCGCTTCCCATGGCTGTAGAATACCAATCAGCATTAGCGGTGGTGTTATGTCCCATAGCAGTAGCGAATCGTCCGCTGGCTGTGGTGCCACTTCCCATTGCTGTAGAGGCATATCCATAAGCGGTGGTGGCACTTCCCA
>JBBADY010000052.1:0-4468 GCA_041656215.1 Candidatus Dojkabacteria bacterium
TTAGATGTTGTAGAGCTTGAACAAAGGTTTTGTCTTTGCCAACGACAGTATCTCGTATTATATGCAGGACTACAACCATCACCTCGAGGACATGTTTTTGTAAATGCATAACTTGAATCAGCATTATATTGTGCTAGTGTTATCTCTGCAGATCCAGTATCACAAGCAGGAGGCGTACAACTATTACAGGTAGGCCCACAGGAACATGAAGTATTGGACATATCATAGCAGTAACCACCAATAAGGGTAGAGCTACACGACCAAGTGCAACTCCCACCAACATAAGTACAGGAATAAACATATCCCGATGTACAACACATTTGTAACTTTCCTGTAGAACAGTTACATCCTCCATCATAAGCCCCATTACATACTCCTCCCCCTGTTACATCAGTTGATGAACAGAAACCTGCCTGAACAACAGTATAGGTTCCGAAGAGAAACATTCCTGCAAATATTATTGATAAAACAAGTTTCTTCACTTAATACTACTCATCAAAAATTACCTTACTTAGATTAATCAATTCTGGATTACATATATACATATTTAAACAATAGGGAGAACCAAAAGAAGTAAAAAGATCTCTAGTAAGAAGTTCCTTTATCTCCTCCATCCTTTCATCATACTCCATACTCTCCCTGTTATTAAGTAAGTAAAGAATATTTCTAGGAGTTTGATATATATTATCCTCTAGAAATTCTTGTGGATTTGCTGGTGCTACAAAGTTAACATTGCACATTTCATTATAAATCGGTATAGCTGTAGGCAAGAATATACTCTCAACATCAATCTGTTCTAATTGAGAATATTCTTTACATATTTTCTCTTCCATTTGTTTGTAAAAAGGATCCTCTTTCTCTAAAAGATTTGCATAAAGTAAAGAGGTAGAAAGATCTTTACAGGTTAGTTCTGAAAACTCTTTCAATATCCTTTCTCTGTTTTGAATATTAATAATATATTCGGACATTAGATTCAGACATCTCCTTTCTTCTACCTCTGTTTCATTACTTTCTTTTTCATATTTACCAAGATTGGAAAGTGTAAACTCTCTAGATTGCTCCTCTGTTAGAATAGGGTAGGGATATCTATTTTCATATATTTCTACCTTGGAGATATCAAATTTTTTAATACATCTCTCCTGTTCACCAAATACACACCTTAATTGGTTTTCAATATTACCTCTATCTTGCTTTATCTCAACAGAAAGAAAAACCGGAGCATATATTCCATATTCTGTTTCAACAAAATCAATATCTTCTTGCAAACCTATCTTTTCTTTTTCTATATAAAGTTTAACTTCTCCTTGAAACGAAAAGAAACCTATTATTACATCGTCTTCAAAAGGTAATATTTCATATGGCAGAAGTGTTCCAACAAATTTCTCTTCAGAGAGTCTAAACATATTTTTATAAAGATATTCGACCGTTTCATTCGCATATGTCTCTTTCCATTTAGGCTCTTTAAAGACGAAAAGAGCTACTACAGAAATAGATATTAACAGAATAAAAGATAGGAAAATCAAAAAAATTTTTGGTATTTTATTTCTTAATTTCATATTCACAGTCCATTAATAAGGTTTAAAGCCAACTTCTATCTTTACCATATCTACAGGATTCCCAATTAGTGTACTACTAAATATTCCATACTTTGAATGATGGTTAATAACTAGTACTGGGTGTGTATCTCTATAGCTTAATCCTAGATATCTACCTATTGTATTTATACCTCCTAAAGATTGAATACCTCCACTGATGTATAAACCATCAAGAGAGCTATCTCCTGTTATTGTTACTGTACCATTTGTAAGTATATATGCATTTATTTCATCATATCCTATTGATCCCCCAGAAGAGTTTGAACCTTGATTAATTATCACATTTCCTTTTACTACAAAAATACATGCATCAGAATTACGATTACTATTTAATATATTATTTTCTATTGTAAGATTACCACTAACAAATATTATTCCTTTACCATTACAAGTAAAAGCATTACTAGGAGTACCTACAGTAAGATTACCAATTCTATCTAAGACTTTAATTGAGGAGTCAGGTATTCCTAGGTTACCTTCCAAAGATACCGTATTTCCCATTTTAGTAATATTAGGAATCCCTATCTCTCTTCTCTCAAATGTATTTTTTACATCTTTATAGTAATCTACACCTTTAAATCCTTTAAATGGACTTATACTGAAAGATTTTGTAAGTAAGCTTTTCTTAAGAGAAGATGGATTAGTAGATGCAGTACCATACAACTCACTTGATATGTCTGCATAAGCAGGTTTAATCTTGTTAAGTAAAGCAACAGGATTCCATATATCAGGATTCTCAACATCTTTTACTGAGAACTCTATACCACCAGAAGAGTAGACTAGACCACCATAGGTTACTATCCAATCTTCAAGATTAAAGAGTGAATATGATTGATTAGTATTACAAGCATTATCAAATACAGTTGTATGATATATTAAGCTACCTTCACGATTAGCACCTATATTCATATTTAGGGATCCATTTTGAGTTATCCCGCCTATATTAATTGCTTTTGCTATATAGCCATCTCTAAGATCTCCAGTATTACCCTGTCGTTGAGGTAGATAGGGGTTAATAGTGGTTTTAACTCCTGTACTTGTAAGAACAGCTTCCGTTATATTCTCTGCCTTTTCTACTGTATCTGAGACATATATATTACCAACTACTGCATAAAGTCCTATTGCATCTTGAACACTCCAACCAAACCTAATATTGGTAGGCCCACTAACTGTACTTTCAGGGGAACTAACCTCTGGGTTAGTAAAATCAAAAGACCAAACCTTATTGCTAGCTACCCAACTGTTGTAAAAACGGATTTGTCCACTCGAATATATCCCTTGTATCATAGTCTGTGCACCATCAGTATAGTTATCATATGGTGTAAAACCAAATACATCATTTCCCATAGTGAAAATATTGTAGTTACCATCTGCTACTTTATTAGAGTCTGCAATACCATTAAAATCTAAGTCAAAATTCAATATTACTGTATTAATACCACTTGTTGTAACACCATTTACTTCAACAAATACCATATTTTGAGAAGAAGGTCCTTTAATGGCGAATCTATTATTACTGTAAGAAGCTTTTACCCATTCTGTATCTCTATTAACTATGTACGGTACCCAGCTACTACCCTCTTTGTGCATCATGAAGCCCCAGCTATTATTAGTAAATGTTCTGGCTGTATTAGAATTTGCTGTACTGTTTATATATTGTGGTGTATTAGGAATAGGGGCTTGAGTTTTTAACCATACATATATTGCTTCTATATCAGATGCTCCATTTGGATCATTGAATGTAGCTACCATATTTATTGGATTATTTACCTCAGTACCTGTATGTGTATTAGATGAACAACCTAATACAGTAGAGCCACCAGGTAATATCTGTATAGAGGAGGTAGGTGGAGTAGAAGGAACTTCGTAACAACTTCTTGTCTGTGTACCTTTACAGTTTGAACAGGATGTCTGCCCAGCATAGTAATCACTCTCATTGGTTACAAGTGGAGCAGGACATGAAGGGGGAGTACATACTGGATCAGTACATAAAGGCTCACTACATAAGGCACAACTAGGGTTATCAGCGACATCTCCGTCACCTACTTTACATCCGTAATATCCACAGTCGCAATTATATACATCCCAGTCACATTGCTGTCTTCCACAGTCTGGGGTGCAAGAAGAGCCACTCCCAGAAGTACTACAACAACCTGTGTGGGCATCATCTGTACAATTTTCATCCTTATAATAGAGCCTTGATCGACTTTCTGTACAGGCATTATCTGTTCCACTACATGACCAAGAATATCTACCGGCATAATAATAACATCCATCTCCCCAACCAATATAATAGAAGCCTTCAATATATCCTCCAGGGAGATCGCAAGTAGCAGAAGGTCCAAGTTCTTCTTCACAATTGTATGTTGTCTGGGCCCTCACTTCTACTGGACCTATTAAGGAATTTATTCCATAAAAAAGAGAGAATACAAGAGAGAGAATTATTAATATTTTTTTACTACTGTTCATTTTCATAACCTGTTATAAGAAAAAATATTAATTTCTCAACATTGTTTACTGTATTTACAGACAAATTAGACAAGTAATCTTCTATAGAGATTGTTAAGCTACCAATATCTTTATTCTTAATATTATTACAAAACACCTTGTAATCAGATTCTATCTTGTTTTCATCATCACATTTATCTCCTATTTCAAATTTCTCTGGGAAATAAAATGCCGACAAACCGTATATACTATTGTTGTCTATTTTTGAAATCTCTACAGGTAAAGAACTAGCATCAGTTACATCGTAATAAAGAAGATCGCTTGTCCTTGTATTAATTTTTACCCACTTGTTATTCAATTTCACCTCCGCTTCAAGAATGTAACCCTCCTCATCTTTCGTTAACTTATTTATTTTCGCAGAAATA
>JBBADY010000053.1:0-4431 GCA_041656215.1 Candidatus Dojkabacteria bacterium
TTTTTCCACTTATAGAAATCAAAGCTCTTTAAGTGTTTTTACTACGAATGGTTCTTTGATATACATTTCAAAGTCCATCATCATCTTAGCTTCAGTGGTCATGGGTGTCCAATTACCTTTTTCAGCTACATCTAATATAGTTCTTCTAAGTTTTATGTTACCCGGCTGTATAAGAGCACGGTCACCAAATACCATAAGAAGAGTTCTATTAAAAGGTAATGAAGAAAGGTCTTCATCACCTACTGGGTAATACTTAGTATAC
Source organism: Candidatus Dojkabacteria bacterium (assembly GCA_041656215.1). Classification (GTDB taxonomy): domain Bacteria; phylum Patescibacteriota; class Dojkabacteria; order SC72; family SC72; genus UBA5209. Next base: position 263 of record JBBADY010000053.1, read on the forward strand.
CATAAAAACCTAGGTTTTAGTTTACCAGTATGTCCTTCTAATAGATGAAGATCATTGAAGTTCTTGTGACTAAGTAGGTCAAAAGGTATATGGGTAAATATCATAGCTTTAGTCTTTGACTTTGGCTTGATATCCGAATCAAATTTAAAATGTTCTTCAGTCTCTTTGAACAATAGTTCTAGAGTTTTATCCATTTTATACTTGACTATCTTCTGTGGTTCAGTATTCTCCGACCTAAGAGAAACTATGTTGTGCCGTTTCTTATGAAGCTTTTCATAAGTACAGTAATAGTAAACGGGTTTACATTGATTTTGACCTTCGTTGGAGAAGATATCATTAATGATTTCTATCTCTTGATTCAGAGTATCTTTAAACTCTTCTTCACTAGCTACTATGATAGCTTCTTTAAAGCTAGCTCCAACTATGTTCCTAAACATCGTACTAAGATTAATCCAAATCTCATCATACTTAGATACATCTACAGACTGAGGTATCTCTCTCTGAGGATCATAAGGATCTTGTCTTGACATAAATAAACTCTCTAGAGCTAGAGACGTTCCTATGGATATAGGAAATCCAGACGTAGTTCTGGAAGATAAACTATCTCTAGAGAAACCAGGTATATCATACATCTATCTCTCCTAACATTAAATGTAGAAGACTCCATTGTTCTGGAGCTAGGTTATATTTCGATTTTATTTCATCCTCTAACAACTGTACTACATTGTCTTTACTGATGGTTATAGGTGTGTACTCACTATCTAATGTTGTTACATTAGCTATGAGTTCATAATCATCTTCTATATCCTCTTTACTTTTCTTAGAAAAGTTATACATGGGATACATAAGTTTAACATCATCAAAAGCTATATAAAGAGGATGATCTTTATTAGCTATGATACGAACATAACTATCGTTAGGTATATTCTTAACAGCTTTAGCTATTTGGTTTACTGAGTTGTCTGTATCTTTATATCTTAGAGTTACGGTTTTATATACCTTAGCTCCTTTGTTTTCAATAAAGCTAAAACTATTACTATTTACTGGATCTAAAGTACAAACTACACCACCTTTAGCTTCCTCTTCACCATGACCTAACCTATCGAAAGACCCTTGAGCTATGATACGTTCATAGTGACTGTAATTATGCACATGACCTATGTTAATGTAATACTTAACTATAGATAGGTATTTACATTCGTCATGTTTCTGTATACTAGCCGGAACATTCTTAAGTTGATAACCAAACATACCATGCATGATACCTATATCAACTTCAGTGATATTCAAATCTCTCATAGTCTGTTCTACTTGACTATAAGTAAGATCTACACTGGAAGTCCATTCATCTGGTATGTAAAGTACTTTAAGATCAAGATCTTCTATATGCTCTATATGAAGAGTGTCTATGTACTTAAAGTCTACAGGTTGATTAACCACACTGTATACTGTTTCGCTAAGCTTTGATTGTTTCCAATCATGACTAGGAGTACCTTCCAGTATTCTAAGCTTAATATTAAACCTAGAGCAGAAACGCATGAGTCTTTCTAACCAAAGTATGACTTCATGTATGTCTTCACCAGAAGTATCCAAAAGAGCATCAAATAAATCACCAGCTATAAAGATTATATCCATATCAGTAAACTGACTGGTAGCTTTATAGTTATCGAAGTAAGTGTCTAGATTCTTAACTATGAAAGATGTTTTAGTTCTTTTATGTCCTAGATGTATATCAGATATAGTTAAATATTTGATTACCTTAGTCATAGACTAAATCGTCACTAGCGTTGTCATTTGAGCTAGTTTTAGTTTCCTTAGTTTCAGATTCTACTTCCTTACCATAACGTTTCAGGATACTATTCCAACGTTCTTGGTTCATAGTTGGTTTATGATTATGATCTACAATCTCTTCTACTTTTTTATGTAGTGAATTGTTTAGAAAATTATTAGCTGCGATAGGTGTACTAACATTCATACGGATGAAGTCAGAAGAGATATCCGCAAAACTGTTACGTTCACGTCGATTGGTGATATTGATACCATTACTGTCAAACAATGGTGGTACTGTAAAGACTACTTGACCTTTAGCGTCTACTACAACCACTTCAGACATAGGAGTACCAGCTATAGAGATCCATTGTGCTACTACGTTATTGTCTTTACTAAGAGGTAACTCACCTGAGAAATAAGGTAAGAAGTATTTAAACCCTTCTTCAGAGATTTTACCTTTGATCTTATCACCTACGATACTATCGTAAGCGAAGTTAACCTTCTCACTAGCTTCTTCTTTATATCTGTTAGCCATAGCTTCTTTAAGCTTGTCTGTCATTTTAAACTCCTACTATCCGTTATTAATCGTAATGATCTTTTCTAACTTAGTGTCAGCTATTTGAAGCATCTTACCTATGTTGATAACATTACCTGAGTTGTCAGTTAGATTAATATACAATCTAATCTGAGCTTTACTAGGATCATCTGTATTTTCAACTTCAGCTACTTCAATTACTACATTATTATAGTACCTGCTAAAATAACTACTTAATTTTGTCTGCATTAAGGTAACTGTTTTAGCCATATCTCCTTGTGTTTCTTGAAGTATCCAAGGTATAGAAGTTACATATCCTAAATAGCTATATGTTTGACTATAATCAGAAATTAAAGCATGACTTAATAACAGATCTGCTCTTTTACTAGGACTATCTACCCATCCATCTTCAGACAGCGATGGAAATAATATCTCGTTTGCCATGTTAACACCCTTATTAATGACCATAGCATGTAGCTGACAAAAAAGAATAACACCTGGAACCCCGTAAAAGGGTTCCAGGTATATGGCCATTAGCAGGCTCTACAAGTACCAGATTGCTGATAAAGGTAATACTGAGGACCATTATCAGTTATCTCATGCCAAGTATTTTCAGCATTTTCTTTTTCTAACTGCTTATAGTAATTAAGAGACATTTTCTCTTTAAGTATCTTAAGAACAGTATCACACTTAGAGCAAGCAATCTTACGATTTACTGTAATAGTTTTGGACATGATATAACTCCTTTATATGGATTTAGGCTCCGATTTCACCACCATAGATATTGGTAGGATCTTCACCTGCTTCTATAAACATACGCATAATTTCCCAGCTTTGCAGTATGTCAGCTTTCTCATCAATAGTGAGAACACGATCTTCCTCAAAGAGATCGTCAGCATATGTCTTAGCAGACCAAGTGCTTTCACCCTGCTCATCTGTCCGTTCTACTATAATACCATCCATAACACGACGATAATCATAGTGACTATCACCAATGTCATTAGGATGCACATCAACGTAGTTATGGGAATAACCATCGCATTTCTGTTCATGGTAAATGTTACGTATAACAGGTTCTGCCATGAGCCAGCGTTGCATAACTGGTTGAGCAGCTCTTAGATCGTCAAGAGTTTCTAACGGTATAATAGTGTTAGGATGAAACATACCTTTAGCCATGCGTATAGCAGCTTTAGCCATACGTATAGTGTCACTATTATTAACTGTCTCATAGATCTGTTTAGAAGCTTCTATGAACTTTTGACCGATGCCTGTAAGAGTATCAGACATTTGTTGAAACTGATTATGAAGATACTGAGCGTTGATGGGGTTTTGTTCGGGAGTTATAAGATAATTGAAGCTTTCCACATAGTCGGTTGGGATTACATTAATACGAGTCATGACTTCACCTCTAGAAGGTTTTTAAAAAGAGAAGGTAGCTAGTCTTCTCAAATATAGTATATATGGTTATGCAGTCTTAGAAACAGTTCTTATGAATACTTTCTTACCCATATATCTCATAATGTCTATCATATTTTTAGTACCTTTAGATTCACCATCCCAGATAGCAATCAAAGCATCAGCTACTACCGCCATTTCTTTATTCCTAACATATCCTGCTGATTTACCATACTTATCCCAATCAGCAGGGTATTCTAATACAGGAACTTTTAGCTCTTTAGCTAATTTTTCACCTAAAGTATCTACACCATTAGCTTTACCAGAAACTATAGTTCTTATAGGTAGATCAGCTTGAATATAAGCCTGTTTAACTTCTTCATAATCAGTTATACCTCTACTACCCGCAATAATAACATTATAACCTCTTAATTCAGTTCTAATATCTTCATAAGCTTGAGATAGCCAT
>JBBADY010000054.1:0-4186 GCA_041656215.1 Candidatus Dojkabacteria bacterium
CGATATTTGAAGCAAACATGTTAGAGTATCCAGCAGAACTTAAAGAAATATCTCTTAAAATAACTTTAGTAGACCCTGAAGATCTTGAATATAAAACACCCAATGAAGTAATAATGGAACAACTTAAAAATATACTTAACACATTAAATACAATAGAGTTAACAGTAGTAGGTAACCCTAATATAAGAGCTACAGACTACATTGACCTAAGAGCAGTTAATAGAGATGGGGTAGGACTTATTCAACAAGGACTTTGGAGAATAATAGAAATAACAGAGAACATAGGTATCAGTGGTTATCAGACAGTCTTAAAGTTAGTAAGAGAAGTAAACAGAGATATTATGAAGAGACCAATAAATACTAAAGGTATACCTAACCAAACTAAAAACATTGCGGAGGTAATTGCTCAATGAGAGAAAAAAACTTAGGAACAAGAACAAATGATTCATACATACTAAAAACTTATATAGCTGAATACTCAATAACATCTCTTAGTAGATACAAGCACTTAGAGAAACTTTCAGTATACAATAAAGGAATACTCAATAGTACATTAGCTCCAAGAGATATGATAATTACTCCAAAGCAAACAACTACTTTTGTTGTAACGGCTGCAGAAGAAAACAGAATTGATGTAGTAGCAACTAAAGTATATGGTAATGCCTCACTTTACTGGGCTATTTGTTATATGAATGGTATAAGTGATCCACTGTCATTGGCAATCGGCACAGTGCTAACTATACCAGATTTGAAGGGTCTATTCCAATACCCTAACCCACTAGCATAAGGAGGAGACCATATGAGATTAGGAGTATCTTACAAAGATATATTAAAAGGCGGAACTACAAATTTACAAACGGGGCTTCTACTAATAAGAGATGAACTTGAGCTACTAGTAAACTTCAAGAAGCATGGTCTATTCTTTGGTAACAATTTAGGGCTAGACTTAGAGAAATACATGTACCTATCAAATAAAGAAGCAACTTTTCATCTAATAAGAGATGATATTATCGATCTTCTTAGGAAGTATGGAAAAGTTTACCTAAAAGAACTTAGTATGGAATTCAAACAAGATAATACAATACATATAACTATTGTAGTAGTTACAAGAGACACAGGAGAGTTATTACAACTCCCATTCCAAGTATCACAGTAAGGAGATAAACTATGGATACAAAAACAATAAATAAAATTAAAGAAGGAATTTACAAGAACCTTAGTTACACGAACCAAGACTTTGAGTCTATCATGCTTCAAATGATTGACATTGTTGAAAACAATAGCTCAGAAAATAAGTGGAATAACTTAACTGAAGCAGACCCAATAACTATGTTATTAGCTATTGTTGCTGCTCATACAGATATTCTAAACTATATGACTGACTACAGGATACTAGAAACATATATGTCAACTGCGAGAGAAAGAGAGTCTATGATAAGAATAGCTAACTCATTTGGCTATAAGATTCCAGGGTACTCTGCCTCAAGGATACTATATAAGATTGTATCAAATAAAACAGGTACACTAGGAACATTATCTAGCTTTACTACAATAGAAGATGATAATGGAGTTCAGTGGACTTATACAGGAGAAGATAAAGAAGTAGTAGCAGGTGATCAGATTGAGTTCTTTCAAGGATACCAACAACAATATCCATTTGCTGGTACAAATGTTCCGCTATCAAATGAAATGATTATTCCAGGAACAAATATTGCATTTAGTAATTCATATAATAGTAATCCAGTAGCTTCATTAACTTATGAAGGGCCTGAAGGGGATATAAAGTTTGAATTTGTAGACAGGTCTTATACAAGGAAGAACAACAAAGAAGTTTTTGACTTTGGTGAAGACGTACTTGGAATGACTTATATTAAATTCTTAAACACTGTAGATATTAGAAATGAGTACCCCTTAAACTTCAGTTTAAGATACTTAGTAACTTCAGGAGATATAAACATCTCTCAGGCAGATGTTACTTCGTTTGACATAGGTCAAAATACTGTAAAACTAGAACCAGTAGAAGGTTCATTTTATAGAGGTTCTAGTGGAACTCCAACAGAAAAAATTAAAGATGGTTTCACTAACTACTATGCCGGTATAGACACACTAGTTACAGTAAAAGACTATGAGAACTATATTAAAAATGTTCAAAGAGTAATACCTAAAATTGATAAAGTTTTTGTACTAGATAATCAAACAGACTCAGGTGGAGGAAGTGGTTCATCTTTAGTCCCTGATCAAACAGTGGCTATATATGCTACTAAGAAAAACAGTGCTGGTGAAAGTGAGCCAATAACAAATCAAGTGTTTTCTGTAAGGTCTGATATAGGAGAAAAGTATCAAATAGATCTTGGTAGTATATCTATATCAGCAGTAGATAGTGGAGTTAATCTAATGATTCATCGTACTTATGATATGAAACAGCTAGCCTATAACGTTAACTCTGTTAGACTAGTTCTTAATCCTAGAGGTGGTGTAGACATATACACAACCACTGATGGAGATGAAAGTCCATTATATGCAGTATATTCAGAAGTACACATATCTAGTATAATAGGACCAGATAAGACAGTTAAAATTGAAGGTCATCCAGATATTAATCCTGCAGTAGTTTATAGTATAGGCGTAGAGAATAATGACTTAAGAACACTATACAATGAATTACAGTTAAGAAAAGTTACAGGGATAAGTATAGACATAAATAACTCACCATCTCCCATTTCTGGAGTAGCTTTATCTCTAACCTTAACAGGAATACCTACCAATACTACTATAGTTTATACAGCCATTAAGGACTACTTATTATCAAAAAATATAGGTTCACTTGTAACTGCTAATGAAATACAGAGTATGCTAGTCGAAAAGGATTTATTAAAATACTTCACGCATGGAACAAATATAACCTTTACTGAAAATTCTCTTTATAAACAACTTTCTTTTAATGAGTATATAAGCAGTGTAGTAATCAATAATACTACTATTTAATAAGGAGGCCTATTATGGATAACTTTGAAATACTTAATACAGCAGGACTAACTTTAGTTCAACTTGATTTTCTAAACTACTTAATAAATAGCTTCCCATCTGAAGTTAAAAGTATAGGTGGTAAAGATAATGATCCACTAAAACCACTTTTATTATCAATAGCAAAGTCATTAGGAAACTCAAGAGAACTTATACTAAACCTAAAAAATTCTAAAGATATAGTGTCACTTATACAAGACATAGAGAATGAAAAAATAAAACACCTTAAAATAAATAATTTCAAATTATTACTACTACTTCTTAGAGAACTAAATATACCAGTTGATTTTAATAGAGCTAATGACTTAGATTATATAGAAGAGATAAGTAGTAAGTTAAAGATATTAGAAGATAGCTATATATTAAAAAAGAGTAGAGGATCTAATAATTCAATATATACACTGTTAGAAGACCTATCTTATACGGACTCAACTATAGATGTATCTAAAGTTATGATAATAGAATCTTTAGAGGACATAAATTCAAAGGTTCCTGCCAATGAAACTTCACTCAAGTCAGGGTTGCAGCAGGCTTTAGAGTCAAAAGGATCACCTTTGATATATCTTGGTGTAGTAAACCAAGACTACTTGGATCCAGATGCTGACGAATCATTTTCAAACCTACTTCCACTTAAAACTACAACAGAAATACATAAAGAACTTATGCTAACTAAACCGGCAGGTATTAGGTATAATTTATATGCTTCAAGTGAAAGTAACCAAACTATTACAATAACATATGATTCAAATGGTGGGAATTCTCCATCATTTAGGAGCAAAAAAGCTTTTGTTGGAAGCAAGTATGGAAACTTTCCAACGGTCTCAAAGGAATTTTATAGACTTAGTGGGTGGTCAACAGCTAAAACAGAGGGAGACTCAGTTAATTCCTCAACCGAGATTAGCACTGAGAGTGATCACACATTATATGCTCAGTGGGTATATGCATTAAATTGGGATATTTATCAAATATTACAAGGAACCGATTTTGACTCTTATGTGTCTATTGTGAACCCAACATTTGCATTAGAGGCTAAACTTGGATATACTATTGATGGAACAGGTGAATCATACAATACTGCTATTTCATATGCCATTTCATTAGTTGAAAACTTCTATAAAGGGGATATTCCACCTATAGGAACACTTGTACATATATACGCTTT
>JBBADY010000055.1:0-4167 GCA_041656215.1 Candidatus Dojkabacteria bacterium
CCATGTAACAGCATCGTTAAGATGATGAGCTGTAAACGCAGGTTTATCCATATCTTGGAATATGATATTTCTATACTTAGACCAGAAGGCTTCTCTAGAAGTCTTTTTAGCCTCTAGAGAAGCTTCCTTATCGTAAACAGGGATCTTTACTATAACATAAGGTAAAGAGAGTTTCTTAGCTGTCTGGATACAGAATTCAATTTCCTGTTTAGCGAAATCATTACCGTGATCTACAGTAAGAAGCGTTACGTCGTATTCTTTAAATAATAAGACATGTAGAAGTACTACAGAGTCAATACCACCTGAAAAGGCTAAATAACAAGCTTTAGGTGGTTTAAAAAGGAATTGGATCTTAGATCCTTTTCTATGTTCTCTTTTCAAGACTTAGTTCCTCATTATATAAGTTAATCATTTATTTTTTTACTATTAGGTTTATTCAACGTTTCTGAGTAAGTAGATAGCTTCATAATAGTAAAATGCTTGTAGTCAAAAATTATCTTATTTTTCAGATGTCTAGCTAAAGTTGTTGTAGGTAAACCAATAGCTTTCACAGTTGCATCTAGAGTACCATATATAGTAACGCTATTATCGTTATTATTAATAACAGCCACTTCTATTGTTTTAAGTACTCCTATTTCTTTTAGAGATTTATACGGCTGTATAACCCATTCACTATTATCATCGTATTTAAAAATATAGTCATCTTTCTTCCAATAAGATCTAGACTCATTTCTTAATACTTCACACAAACGATTTGATCTAATATCAAAGAACTTGGAACATTTACTTAAGCTAACGAACCTTTTAATCTCACCAGTGAAATAATGTCTAGCTAAGATGGGTTTATTAAAACTATATTCAACAGTATCACTATAGTCCCTTGATTTAGAAGATAATCCATATTTCTTACACCATTTACGTATAGAATTATCAGTGACTCCGTATTTCTTACCTACTTCTACCATAGGCATAGTTGTAATATCTTGTTTTAACTCTTCTTTACTAGGGATAAAGTTAGTTATGGTACCTATGTGTTCTATTTTTTCTCTTATTTCATTATTACCTTTTCTATTATAAGCGCCTATACATTTCATAGAACAGAATCTATTTAATGGTTGTATTTTATTACCGCATACAATACAAGGCTTAAAACCTAGGTTATTATCTATCTGCCGTATATGCCATAATTCACTGACTTCTTTAAACTTATGTTCATACAGTTGTAACCAGCTTATTAAATTAACCTTAAAATCTCTATGAACGATTATAACGTAAGACTCTTTAAGATATTCTTTATTATTAACAAATGAAAAGTAGTCTTCGTCTGATGATAACTCACGACCTAATGTTTTCTCAATGTCATTCTTAGTAGGCTGCTCAATATCAGCTAATGACTTATTCCCTTCCTTTAATGGAGTTAAAATAATATTATTAATAACTGCATGAAGCTTTATATGGTCATCTCTGCTACATAGTAGCAGGTTATAAAAAGAATTATTACTCTTATCGAAGTCTAGATGATGAACATGTTCTTCGTATAAAAGCTCTCTACCTAGATAATCTTCTACTATTTTTCTATGTACATAGATTCGGTTATCATCCTTTTTATTATCAGTAGTAGTATAATAATATCTGTTAGTGGATTTAGTACTTATACCTGTTACTTCCATTACATGTATTCCTTTAATAAACCAGAGGAGAACATATATCCACATAGGCTTTTTGGGCCTATGTGGATATATGTTTTAATTAAAGTGGTAGGAATGATCGGATTCGAACCGATGATGGGAGAGAGATCTCCGCTGGCTTATGAGGCCAGTGCCTGCAACCACACGGCATCATTCCTTTAAACTTACTCTATAACTGCTAAAAAGGAACATCTACAACGACCTCATATGGTAAGATCCGATCCCTAATAGATAAGAGATCTGTAGATGTTATAAACAAATACACACAGTATCTACTATGTGTTGAATATTTTGCGCAGTAGATGAATCGAACACCTATTCCAGAGGTAGAAGCTCCGTTTCTTATCCGTTAGAAGAACCGCGCACAGGATGACAAATTCTTAAACATAAGAACCTTATCAGCTTATATATTAAAGCTATACAAGCTGATACCGCTTGTCATCGCGGTATGTAGTATTACATTCATCTAACTTAAGATTGTAATACCTTCTACTATTTGCACTTCTGTCATTCTATTAAACATGTCTGTAAAAAATACACAGGATCAACGACTCATTAGTTTCATGATGTTAGAAGCTAACATCAGCCAATTCTTATCTATAAGCCATTGTAGGATAGCTAGGTAATATTTCCCTAGCTTAGAATTCTTTAGCTTATGGTTCTTCTTGTGTTTAAAGAATGTCATGATTACAGTTGGATATGTTAGCTTAAGCTTGCTCATGAGATGGTCCTTGTATACCTAAGGCTTTTGATATAAGTGATGGATCTGAGTCTGGTCTATTAGATATATTAGATATATCAGATTTTCCTATGACATTTATAGTTAGGTCTTTATTCAGTGTATAGTAGCCTGCTGATAAGATAGTGGAGGTTGGGAATAACTTATACTTTACATGAGAATGAGATAGGTAGTTAGGGAAGGTGAAGGCTATGGGACCTAGATCCTCATTAAGAACTATGATGTATTTGTAGTGATTAAAAGCCTCTGTCACTTGTTTTAATGAATATTCCGATGGTTTAACTCTAGGTGGTATTATAGCTTCTGTACGCATGTTTAACTCTAAGTAAAGTATGGTTATGAATCTTATCCCATATTACTTAGAGTTTATAGTTTTACAGTACTAACTCTAGCTTAGGACGCCATCCATAGTTGACATGAGCATTCGTCACAGTAAGCCTAAGCAAGTACGAAACACCAGAGTGTCCACGGATAACGCGACAATTAGTTTCAGCTACAGATTGCTCTATACACCAGTTGTAAGCACCAACGTCCTCAAAGAACCATGTACCTAGATCATCGTCAGTGTATTCAACCCATTGGTCACCTTCTTGAGAAGCTTTATCTGAATAAATAGTAGTAGCTATGTTGTAGAACAGGCGGTTCCATTCAGAGCCATGGGAAGCTGCTACATCATAACCATATTCATCAGTAACTGGGTTACTATTAGCGCCTTTTAGTAGCATAACCTTATAGGTATCTTCACCTATAGTTACCTGTGTATCTTGTACTCTAGCAGTACCAGCAGGATGTAAGCCTGTAGTATTATCTCCATATACAGCTCCTGCTTGGTAGATATCTTGCCAAGATACAGTATGTCTAATAGGCTTCTTAGGTACATAGATGATACCACCATCTATATAGAACTTAAGCCATGATGTGGTAGAGTTCTGAGATATACCAGCTATTAAGCCTATAGCTGATGCTAGAGCATCGCCTGATATAAACTCATCACTAGCTACTTCTCCGAAGAAGCCATGTTGCCTAGATGGGTTATTAGGATCAGTATACTGACCGATAAGGGTTTGAGGACCTGGTCCAGTATACTTAGGAAGGATTATGGTCATGATGTTTTCTCCTGTTAATGTGGTTTATTATTTAGGTATTCTTCTACCCAATAAGGTGTTGTAGCGGGTGATGTCCATCTACAGAACTTTAACTTATCACCTAGATAGTAATTTCTATAAGCTTTTACTGGATCTAAGGGATCTTTGTATTGCTCAGGTGTAGCTTGTGCAAATGATGTTAATCCTTTTACAGGTAACTTATCAGGTACTTGTCTTAGGTATTGATATAGAAGCTTATAGGAAGCGTGGGATCTATTATATCTCTCATTATACTGATATTCTAACTCCTCATATAGTTCTAACAACCATAGATAGTTTTCTACACTTTCTCTTAACCATATGTTACATGGATGATTGACATGTGTAGTCTTGTATATGAATGGGAAGCTATCATCAGTACTAGACATCAATCTATGGGTAGTAGAAAGCATTTGAGCTGTTTCTCTTAGCATGTTAACTACATGTTTATCGCAATGATAGAGAGCAGCTTTAGTTGGATCTAAATCTAGTACGAAGATGTTCATTTACACTAGTCCCATTCAGGTATAACAGGTTCCTTAGATCTGAGATAGTAGAGTTTACCATCAGGTAGGGTATGTTCAAAGTATCCTTCTGGTAAAGTATCGACTATAGA
>JBBADY010000056.1:0-4133 GCA_041656215.1 Candidatus Dojkabacteria bacterium
AAGATAATACACGTAACGGTGCATTAGTCATAAATGGGTCCCAAGGTGGCGGTTTTGCTACCCTTAAATGTTTAGATACTATCTTCCTAACTTTAGGCAATTTATGTGCTTGCTTTGTGTTTATACCTCTAAAATATTCTGGTATTTGTGTCATTAACTCGTTCCTTATATACTGTTTTGACGATTCTGACAAATCCTGCCATATACTTTGTAACTTCTTATACGTTAAAACTACCTGTTTACCTGAAAAATCCTGATTCTGTAACTCAGCCTTTTGTTTGTCATCTGAATAAGATAACAACGAATCTGATACCCAATCCCATGCAACTACTACACTTGGGTTATTCCCACCTTTATTCTGGTGTTTAACGTAAGTATAATACGCTTTAGTAGAATCAGTCATCATCTTCTTTTACCTCACTTTAACCTTTTTAGCTTTATCTAAACTAAACCCACATTTTGGGCATTCAACAATACTACCTTTATAAAACTTTATATGGCAATTACAACATTCTACTATATCATCTTTACCTGTATCTGTTGTAGATACAGATTTTTGTTTCTTGTTAGGTTTATTAGTTATAATCTCAGGTAATTCCTGTAAAACACCCTCTATATTAATATCCTTATCCATAACCTATTGCCCTCCTGTATAATATTATTCATCATCTTCCCAATCAGTATTAAACTTATCTTTTACATCCTGCTCTAAATCATCAGGATGTATCTAATCTGTAGCCTAATCAATCTCTAAATCCTCTGGTGATACCCAAGCATATAAGGTTCTCATATCTGAAACAAGATACTTATCACTAGCATCGTTCGTACATAAAATTCTTACCTGTGAGTTTCCAGGAATAACATTATCTCCTAAAGTGTGTTTACTTGACATTAACCCAACCAACGAAAACCCTCTAAACGCTGGGGTATTTTGTAACAATGTCATAACTTTACCCTCATAATCTTGAACACCCATATATTATTTCCCCTCCTATATAATATTATTCATTAACTTAACAAAATTATTAATACAATAAAAAACTTTATACTCCCGGTTCGTATCCTTCACTTAGCGCTTCAGCACTTTCTGGTGGAAACCCTCCTGGCGCTGTTGGTAACCCTTCACCTAAATCGCCATCCATACCTGGTAAATCAGGTAAATCACCATCTAAAGGAGGCATATCGCCTGGCGCTGTTGGTAACCCTAAACCCATAGGCATACCTCCGCCCATATCTTCACCAGATGGCTGTTTCTGCCCACCTTCACGTTGTTGTTTCAACATACCCGCTTTAACTTGATCATAATCTAAATCTAATAATGGCAATACCATATCCCAAGGTACGATATTCTTTTCTGCTAAACTGATTAATGTTTGTATCTTCTGGGAATCGTTCCTTAACTCCTCTTTATCCCATTTCACTGTTGGTAAATCTAAATACTCATCTTTTCTGTTAAACCTTATCCTATGTTTTATCTCGTTAGAAGTAATCTTGTGTATCTTATGTATCTCACACATAGGTTTACATACTTTATGCACTATCCAGTTAGCTATCTTTGTACGCATAGATAGATACCTTTGTAACATAACGTCAAACCCTATACTTGTTGAAGCGTAAGGTTGCCGTTCTGCTGTCAATACCCCCTCGTTTACAAGTAACGCTATAAACAACTGTTTATCTATATATTGAAACTCTGGTTGTAAAGGTAAAACTTTCCCACTAGCACCTAACCATTCTATCTGTAACGCATGATGCCATATTATAGCACTATTAGGTTGGTTCCATTGTGATTCTAACAAGTCACCAAACGCACCTATCTGTGCGTCATCTGTAGGGAACGTATCACTACCTAACTTATAAAATTCTCTCGGGCAATTTCCTTGTATAGTTATCTTACCATTACGCCTTGTTACAAACACCTTGTTCTTTACGCCCAAACACCATATAACACCATTATATTGTATACACTGAAATGGGTTTTCTGGTAATACAGGATAATACGATTCATCTTCTTCAGTTGACCATTCTACCTCAACAAGTGGATCTGTATCGTATATTACTGGGTTATACCCTAACTTAAAGAGTATTTCTTGTATATCAGCAGAACATTCTTTAAACGCAAAATAAAATTCTTTATCAGGTTTTTTACTGCTACCAAAGTTATATGTTATCCTATTCTGCAACGCATTAAAAAATATACGCAAATAATGTTTACTTAACTTCTTTATCCAAGATGGTATAGTAAACAAACTAGCACTTTCCCCAAAATTAGATATAAAATACTTGCTTAATATTTCATTATCTTTTGTAGATATATAAGCATCTATTTCTGGAGTATATTCTTCTTTCTTAAACCCTAACCTATTAAACAAATCTATATAATCAGAACCCTTATTTTGATAAATAACCAAAACACCCTTATCTCCCACAGTGCCATTAACTATATAAAGCCCCGCTAATATAAGAAAATCTTCTATATCAATATTATACTCACCTATACGTATAATATCTTGACACTGCTCCCCATCAGTATCAGATATAACTGACCTAAATTTATACCCTGCCTCAACTGTATTAGCATGACACAATTCCCATTCTTCTTTACCAGGTTTCTGCACTAACATATTATGGTCAGGTGTAACTAATATATCCATATTTTTATTAAAATGTAGCATATCACCTTTATATTCATTGATATATATAAATTCAGGTTTCTGATACTCTAATTTACCTGTGTCTTTATTTACTGACGCTATATAATCGTCATCTGTCAACTCATAATACTTCTTAAACCCGTCTTTAGTTAAACATTCTGTCTCGCTATCGTAACAAATATGCCTATCAGCGACAGCGTATTGTGCTGATTTAAGTTTATCTCTATACATAAGCCAACCTAACGCTCTATCTATGATAGATCTACCCCGTTTCTCGTAATAACTACCAAAATACTTTATATGTGACGCTTGTGTCTGTGTCAATACCATATCCTTTTCTTGTCTTATAAGGTCTTTCACATCAGTTGGCACACTTTCATATAACTCACCTGTTTCAGGATCTTGTGGACCATTCTTTACTATATCTTTCAATGTATCAGAAAACTTTAACTTAAGTATCTCTGATCTTGTACCTTTAAGCATAGGATCCCATTCCACATCTACTAACGTTGGATCAAGCATAACGAACCCTGTCCAGCGTGTAGGATCTTTCTCGTCATCCATAAACCCAAATGGTATTATATCGCCTACAACCCAAAACTCTAAGAATAAATCTAATAAGAACTCGTCAAAGTTTATATCCTCAAACATATCATGAAAATCTCTTGCAATAATGTTATCCTTATGCTCTAACCTGAATGATGAGAATGGTATTAGCGAATGAAGTTCACACGCTGACGCTACTATAGGTTCAGTAGCGTAATACTGGCGTCTCCATTTTACCCGTTGAGCAAAATCCTTAGGTATCTCCATAAAAGGCCGCTGTATTTCAGGGTTATAATAAGGTTCTATCATAGTTGACATATTAACACCACTATTAGACAGCTGAGATTGGACTGTTCTGCCTATATATGCCGATGATTTTCTGCCAGGTAATACATTCATAACTCTCGCCTCTGTTTCTGCCCTTATATTGCGCTTAGCTTGCTTAAATTCTGCATCTAAATTGTTCGTTATAATCTTAGACATTAGGTACCCTCCTGTCTATATAAATCGTTCTGCTCAATAATGTTATCATCAATAACATTTAGGTATGAATCTATACAACTTAATAACATAACGTTATCTATACCATTATTCACTAAATAATGTGTAAGGCTCTTTAACTCATTAACCTTTACCTTTATATGCTCTAAAGCGTTTATCGTTTCTATAATATCTTGTTTGTTATCCATTAATCCTTCTCTAACCCTGTTATCTCTTCTACTCTATCAACTGTTACATCTGTCACATAAGACGCTATTGTACTAATAATCTTTCTCATAAGCTCATCCATCTCTTTCTCTGATAGCGTCATACTATAACTACTATGCAATACCTCAGTAAACGCTGTTCTAAGACTATCTATATCTTTCTGTAATTTAGTTGCCCTGTCAACAGCTTCTCTTTCTGATACTGGTTGTGTCCCCGTTGTATTAG
>JBBADY010000057.1:0-4027 GCA_041656215.1 Candidatus Dojkabacteria bacterium
CACAGAAAGCAGCACAACAGGCTCGTGCTTTCCTTAAGACAGCTGAAGACTCCCTAACAACTTTTGGAAAGGGAGCAGGACTAGGAATACAACCAGCAGCTAAAGTTCAGGAAGCTTACAATCTTAGTAATTTCGGAGCTTCTAAACACTTCACAGACAGGGTTGTTTCTGCTTACTTCAAGATGAAACCTACTGAAGCTACTACTGCTATGGTTAAGAATGTCTTAAAAGAAACCTACGGAGATGTAGGGCAAATTAAAGGCGTTACTGAGGCAGCTATAAAGATAGCAGATAGGGTTGTAAATCACGCTATTGTTAGGGACTTAAGCCTAAAATCTAGTGAATATATAGGTGGAGCTATATCCGGTAGTGCTATAGTTTATGCTGCTGATATAGACATAAACAATGACGGTGAAGTTGACTTAATGGATATGTTCTACGGAGCTGTCTTAGGAACAGCAGGTGTTAAGGCTCTAAAAATGGGTAAGAAGTTTTTGACTAACTCATACAAGGCTTTAGAGCTTAGCTATGCTAATGAAAGAAAGGTAGTCCTTGATAGAGTAAATAATAAGATAGCAGAATACCTTAAGACAATGAACACTACTGAAGAATTAGCTAAGCAGACTGCTAATTTTGCAGACACACCTTTGTATAAGTATATACAGATAAGGGACAGTCTTATAAAGAATAAAACAGTAGCAGGACTACAGAAGGCTATGATAAACAACCCTGACTATCTAAAGAAACTACAGAACTTAGGTAAGCCACTCATTTCTAGTAAAGATAGTGCAAGTTTAACTAAAGCTATTTTAGAAGGTAAGGACATGAGCAAATACACTACAAGGTTCAAGTCAAGCCTTATAAATGTAGTAGATGAGTTAGATGTAGATAATTTTGTTAAGGTTATGGAAAGTGAGATAAGTAAGAACATACCTAAGAGTGTATCTAGAACCGCTACAATGAATAAGGTGTTAGCAGACTTAGATAGCGTTACTCCTACACTCCTTAACAAGAACATATCATACATGAAGGGCATAACAGACAACAACGAGCTTTCTTCAAAAGTAGCTACAATGCAGATTATAGATAAGACACTAACAATGCAGCTAAAACAAGCAGCAGATACTATTTCTAAGATGTTTGATGCTGAAGGTAAGATACTCAAGAGCGTCACTCCTGAAGCTTACCAGAAAGCTGCCTTAGAGTTTAGTAAGATAAAGACAGCTACTCACACTTACCAAGCATACTATGCAGGGCTTAAAAGTGAGTTAGGTAGGTCTTTAAATATGCTACAGCTTATGGGTAAGAAAGTAGGTGGTTTGGATTTAGAGGCACTTACAGGTGGTCAAGGAACTGTAGCAGCACAGGCTAGACTACTAAGTGAGGCTATGGCTAAAGGAAACCCTGACGAAATAGTTGCAACTTTAGGTATGGGGGATTACTTTGTAGATGCTTTCAGGCAGTGGCGTTATGGTGCATTACTAAGTAGACCATCTACATGGTTTAACAATGTTCTTACTTCTTCTATGGAACAAGGCAGGAAATATGGAGAAAAGAAAGTAGCTAAACTTGCATCAAAAATAGGCAGTAAACTAGGTAGAGAAAAAGGTATTTTTAGCACAGAGAGTTTTCAGCAGCTAGAATTTGAAGAACAGGTAATGTATGAAGCTCTTAACTCTAATATATTCAAGTCCTTTAAAGCTTTAGGTGAGTTTGTAAAGACCGGGGGAGAAGCAGGAGCTGGTTCTCAACACACAGGTAAAATAGGTGGGACTGCTTTTAAAGACTTAGCAGACAGATATGTTGTAGGTAAGAGCCTGAAAGGAACGGAAGGTGGTAAAGCTATAGGTAAGTTCTTTGAGCTTTTAGATGAATTTTCAGGTTTCTCTACCAAAGCTATTGGTGTAGGTGATGCTTTAAACAGCACTTTCGCTTTTGAGCAGAGCTATGTAGAGCTTACAGCAAGAAAAGCTTTTAAAGAAGCAGCTAAAATGGGGTTAAAGGGTGTGGAATTGAAAGCTAAAGCAGGTGACTTATTTAAGTATTTCTATGATACTCCAACAAAAGATATACTAGACGGTGCGGCATGGTTAGCTGAGAAGAATGTGTTTAAGACACCTCTTGAGGGCTGGTTAGCTAATTTAATGAAAGCAGTAAACTATGATAGTCCTAGTGCTAAACTAGCTCAGTCTATATTTCTACCTTTTCAGAAGGGTGCTATCAATGTATATCTAGAAGGTGGTAGATACTTACCGGGCATTATGCACCTACCTACCTTTGCTAAAGAGCAGCACATGATGTTAGCAAAAGGGCTACTTACTAAAGAGGAGTTCATGGTTCGTAGAGGTATGGGGTATCTTATGTCACTAATGGCAGCTACCCATTTCTTCACAGGTAAGGTTAGAGGGTCTTCAGGTGATTACTTTAATGCACAAGGAGAGCCAAAGCACTCTATAACCATTAGCAATTACAGCTTGGACATGAGTAGAATCGGAGCTCTCTTTCTTCCTTATTTTACTACAATATCAGCACTTGAAGCCGGTAAAAACATTATCTTTGGAACTACAGAGGTAGATGAAACAACAGGCGAAGTGGTGCAGAAGGATAAAGGAGTTCTAGAAAAAATAGGGCTTCTAATTAATGAGGTAGCTATAATTCCGCTGGGACAGGTTCTTGCATCTTCCCCTCTACAGGGTATAGTAGACTTTGCAGCACTTATAGACGGTCTTAGTGGGGAAGCTTTAGCAGATGTGGTCAGTAAAGTAATTACTACTACCATACCCGGTATTATAAAGGATATGTCTTCTACTTTAGACCCTACAGTAAGAGAGACATACAGCACTTTAGACAAGATAATGTCTAGGCTGCCGGGAGCTAGTAAGCTACTAAAACCTGCTAGAGACCTTTATGGTGAACCTGTAAAGATAGGGTTACACACAACACTGTCCCCAATACCTGTAAGAGAAGTGGATAATGACCCTCTCAAAGTTGCTTTAGACGATGTAGGTATAAGCTTCCAGAAATACAACAGGTCTTTAAGGAGAGTTTATGGGGTGGAATTAACACCAGACCAGCATGAAGAAAGAGCTATACTTAACGGTAAGCTCATAAGGCAGGAAAGAGATAATATCCTTAAAGTGTTAGAAGAAGTAGAAAAGGAAGCAGAAGACAGTGGAGCATCTGTAAAAGTTCTTAACACAAGGAAAGCTTTAGTTTTACACCGTTTTCTGAGTATTATAAGAACAGCTACAGCGAATGAGATGCTTATAAGATACCCTGCATTAAATAAGCAAGTAGGTGTTGACAGCTTCATAAGAAGGGGTGGAGACCCTACGACAATAGAAGGCATGTAAAATACAGTAAAGGAGGTATCCAATAGTGGAAGATGAAAGAATGTTTGAGATAGGTATGTTTGTGCTAACCTCTATAACTGGAATAAATACCTCTTTCATTATCTTTCTCTTTGTTGATTACCTCAAGTTTCGTAATGAACTTGATGAAAAAATAAACAAAAAATATGTTACTAGGGTGGAGTGTCAGACAGCTCACAACTACACTGGCACTACCCTTAGTAAAATGGAGAAAGACCTTGAAAGAATTGAAGACAAACTAGATAGCTTTTTAATGCAACTAACGCAACAAAAAGGAGGCGTAAATAATGGTAGTAGATAAGCTTAGCATTAAGGATAGAGAAGTCATAACACCCCTTGAATACATCAGAGATTTTGCTCCAAACTTCAATCCTAGCGAGTTTAAAAGACCAGAGAAACTCAGAATAGAAGGCATAGAAGCCTTACAGACAACAAGAACACTCACAGGGCTGATTATGCTGATTAATTCAGATTTTAGGGATACAGGAAGACACTCCTCAGGAATGGCTTTTGATGTTACTTTTCGTGATAGTGTCACCAAAAGAACACTTACAGCATTAGAAGCATTTTTAGAGGTTGAGAAATTAGGAATATGGAAAGCTATAGGTTTGTATCCACAGCACTCCGTTCCAGGACAGTCTCTGCACTTGGACACC
>JBBADY010000058.1:0-4017 GCA_041656215.1 Candidatus Dojkabacteria bacterium
TGTTTAAGATTAATTTACTTCTTAGAGCAACCAGGCCATGAAAGATACGCAGTAGTACAAACTCCATACTCCTCATTTAGAGGAGCAGCATCAAGAATAGAGAGAATAGCTGGAGCTACAACAGATATACAACATATACTACATCAAGGTATGACATATTACGGTGCAACATTCTGGGTAGGAGCGAACGCCATTATCAGAAAAATCGCTCTAGAGGATATTGTAGAGAAAGAGATAGTAGGTGGATTTGAAATAAAAAGATATATACAGGATAGAACTGTAATCGAGGATACTGAATCTAGTGTAGATCTTGTCATTAAAGATTGGAAGCTAATGAACTATCCAGAGAGATTAAGTTACAGTGCAACACCTTCTGATTTTGGTTCTTTAATAATCCAACGTAGAAGATGGGCAAATGGTGGATTACTAATGTTAAATAAGCTTTGGGAAAGTATTAGATATAGGAAACAAAAGAATCAGACAGTACCGTGGGCAGAGGTTATACATAGACTTAATTACATGGCTTCCATAGCTTGGTCATCTTTCGGTTTAATATGGCTTCTAATATTTCCATTTGATGGTAATTTACTAAGTCCATTAGTCTTACTTGCAGCACTCCCTTACTTTATCTCAATGGCGTATGATTTAAAGTATAATGGATACAACTATCTAGATATTTTCGGTATATACGGTTTTAATCTAATACTTCTTCCAGTAAACCTTGCAGGTGTATTAAAATCAATAGAGCAGGGGATTACAGGTAAGAAGATACCATTTGCTAGAACACCTAAAGTGAATAACAGAACTGCTTCATCATTAGAGTTTTTACTCATCCCTATCGGTATAGTTCTTTTCTCCCTATATATATTTGCACTAAATATCTCAAATAGGAATTGGGGTAATGCAATATTTGCAGCCTTTAATGCACTAACTGCTACATGGGCAATATTAGCTTACATTGGTATAGATACCTTAATCGTAGATATATGGCACGGTATAACCAATTGGCTATTTATAGAGGTAACTCCAAGAGTAAAAACAACCACTATTGAAACAAAACAACCTACTTTAGATTGGCAAACTGTTCTGTATAGTGGTGAGAAGAATGGTGAGATACCGTATACATCCTTAAACAATTTAGTAGTAGAAGAGAATAAAGTTAAAAAGAGAAATATATAATATGAATAAACAGATAAACGATAGTTTAGAAGAAAAACCTAGAAGAAGACTCTCCATATTTAGATTACTACTTCTCATTCTCATATTAACTGGAATAATATATGGTGGTAAATTTGGTATTAATAAATTAAAAGAGGACCTAATACCAACTAATAATAATCTTAAACCTTGGTTTGCTGCATATGTAGATGTTACTGCTACACCTCAATATGATTTTGAACAGATAGGGAAAAATGATGCTAATAATCTAATCCTCTCCTTCATAGTTTCATCCTCCGATGAACCATGTAAACCTACATGGGGGAATACATATGATTTAGATGAAAGTACTGTTGCACTAGATTTAGACAGAAGAATTGCTAGACTTAGACAGTTAGGAGGTGAGATAGCTATATCATTTGGAGGATCTCTTAATGATGAACTCGCAGTTAACTGCACCGATATGGATTCTTTAATAGAAGCATATAGAACTGTAATTAATAAGTATGAGATAACAACAATAGATCTAGATATTGAAAAAATTGCCCTCTCTGATACGCAATCAATTGAGAGAAGAGCCCTAGCTATAGCCAAACTTCAAAAAGATATAAGAGGCCAGGGAGGTGACCTTGCAGTATGGTTGACATTACCTGTTACTCCACAAGGATTAACAGAAGAGGGAACTAATATTGTAGCTAAAATGCTCGAGAAAGAAGTAGATCTTTCTGGGATAAATATAATGACTATGGATTACGGTCAGAGTAAGAAAAAAGATATGTCTATGCAAGAGGCATCACAGCAAGCGATCTCTGAAACACATCGACAATTAACAATCCTGTATAACAATGCAGGTATTACTCTCAATAGCTCTTCTATTTGGAAAAAGATTGGTATTACTCCAATGATAGGACAGAATGACTTTATTGATGAAGTATTTACATTAGATGATGCAAAAGCTCTTAATGAATATGCCAGTATAAATGGAATAACACGAATATCTATATGGTCTGCTAATAGAGATATTCAATGTGGAGATAACTATGTCAATGTATCTGTTGTCTCAGATTCATGTAGCGGTGTTAAACAGGATAAACTAGCATACTCAACATTACTAAGTATAAACTTTGAAGGTGATTTAGCTCCAAATGCAGCAGTAATTACAAGCTCTGACTCTGTTACCAGTGAGCAAGATCAAACAGATGACCCTAAGACAAGTCCATATCAAATATGGAATGAAGATGGAGTTTACCTAGAGGGTACCAAAGTAGTTTGGCATAGAAATGTATATCAAGCAAAATGGTGGACTCAAAACGATGTACCTGATAACCCAGTACTTCAATCATGGCAAACCCCTTGGCAACTTATCGGTCCAGTACTGCCAGGGGAGAAACCCATAAAGCAATTAACACTCCCAGAGGGTATATATCCGGAGTGGTCTGGAAATACTCAATATAATGAAGGCGATAGAGTTCTGTTTAATAAGGTACCATATGAGGCGAAATGGTGGACTCAAGGAGATAGTCCTGCTGCTGCTACAGCAGATCCTACAAGCTCTCCTTGGAAGGCTCTAACCCAATCTCAGATAGAAGAGATCTTAGAGAGTACAAAATAAGAATATAAACTCTTAACAGTATGTTCAAACTTGAAGAAAAACATACCTATTGCTATACTTTAAGTAGTACAACACAAGCAATTCCATTGATAAGATTAGGTAATTAATCAGAAGTTCTAAAATTACATCACAGATTTTGTTTTAATTTTATAGGAGAAGATATATGAACGAACTATTACAAAAACTCTTAGATAAAGATACACTTCCAATCAATGGAAACAAATATTATCTCTCTGCATATATACCCTTTGATGATTCTAAAAGAACAAACTTTAATACTCATATTAGATCCTCTCTGTTTAAAGCACTTAGGAAGCATAAAGAGCTTAGTAATAGTACACAGCTACATGAGAATATAATTAAGGCTGTTTCAGAAATAGTAACGCCTTTCCTCTATCTAGAGAAAGGTGTTGGTATCTTTATAAAGTTTGATGCAATAGATCAAAATAAACAGAGAACAAAGAGTGACTTAAAAGAGAATATTAACGTTATAACTTTCTCTAGAAAGCCAGAGAAAGAGGTATTCATAGGATATATTTACAACCTATATCAACTCATATGGTTAACTAAAAATAGTGTAGAGGCATTAGTTGTTAGGTTAAGTAGAGAAGATAGTACAGTTTACGAAGTAGATGGAACACAGATAAATGAGCTAAAAACTTTTACCAATGAATTTATTCCTAAAGAAAAACATTACAGTAGAGTATATGCACCTGTAAGAGGAAAGATTGGTAACATTCATGGAACTGGAAAGAGTAAGGTTAAAAAGGCTGAGATAGATAGTAGTAAGGAATTTTTAAAAGAGATTGAAGATTACGTATACTCTAAAAAGATAAGCTCATATGAGTACCTAGTTGTCATATACTCAGAATCTTTTACTGAATTCATAGATGAAGGATTTAATAGGAAGGGGGATCATACTGTTATATTTATTAATAAGAACTTACAAGATCCTAAGGTAATACTCAAAACTACAAAAGATGAAATTAAGAGAGTACAGAAAAGTACTAAGAAGGATGAAATTACAGTAGCTAAAGAGGGATACCCACTATACTGTGAAGGTTGGACTGAGAGTATTAACGCTATTGAGGCAGGACAAGTAGAGAAGCTATTTATTAAAACAGGTATAACAAGGGAGGGATATATAGATCCTGAATCTAAAAGAGTTACTACATATCAAAAGAAGGATTCGATTAAAATAGAAAATATAATTCCTTGGATAATCAAATTAACAAAAGATAAGGGTG
>JBBADY010000059.1:0-4002 GCA_041656215.1 Candidatus Dojkabacteria bacterium
CTTACCAGATATTTAGGCAGTATTAAGCTTTTTAATTATATCTTGGTAATATGTAAGGTTATGAATAGTGGCAAGAGTGAGAGCTACTGCTTCACCATTCTTCATCATATGATGAAGATATGCTCTAGAGTAATTCTTACAACACTCACAATTACAATTAGGATCTACAGGGTTTGTATCTAGTGCCATTTCACTGTTATTTATTCTTAATTCACCCTGGAATGTATACAGTGTTCCATGTCTAGCATTACGAGTAACAAGTACTGTATCAAAAAGGTTGTACCCTATACTTGCAGCTTTAATGATATCTTGAGGTTTACCTACTCCCATTGCATAGTGGATTGTATTAGTAGGTGTGTTCTCTATTACTGCTTTCATTTCATCTTCTACCAGATTACCCTCTGAGTTAATTACAAAACCCCCAAAGTTATACCCATCAAACCCTATCTTTGTTAACTCCTGTGCACACATAGCTCTAAGATCTAAATAGTTAGCACCCTGTACTACACATGTTAAAAGCTTACCCGTTTTAGCAGTACCACCGTATACACTCTCAAAATGATCTTTACATCTTTTAGCCCATTTAATAGTTCTGTTCACAGATATCTCAGCCTCTTTCCTACTTAGGTCGGTATCTCTGCAGTCATCTAGACATACCAATACATCAGAGCCAATCTTTATTTGCATATCTATGGAGCTCTCCGGTGTTAATTCATATGTATTACCCTCTCTTGGAGATTTAAATGTTGCACCATTCTCATGTACTTTACCTTGCCATTTCTTAGAATGAATTAGAGAAAAGACTTGAAAACCTCCTGAGTCTGTAAGGACAATACCATCCCAACCCATCATCTTCTTTATACCGCCTAGTTCTTCTATGACCTCTGGTCCTGGATGTATTAGTAGGTGGAGGGTGTTTGTTACTAGTGCTTGGGTACCTGTTTCTTTCAACTGTTTTGTTGTTAAATTTCTTACTGCTCCTCTAGTAGCATCTGGCATAAAGAAATGTTTCTCTTTCAGAATGTCTAAGTTCATGTATTTTACTTACTTAAGTTAGCACCAATTAACATACTATCTCCATAGCTAAGAAACTTATACCTCTTATCTATAGCTTCAGTATACGCCCTTTTAATATTATCGATCCCTGCAAAAGAGCTAACAAGCAAGATTAACGATGAGTCTGGCATATGGAAATTCGTAACCAAACCATCAACCACTCTCCACATAAACCCGGGATAGATAAAGAGTGTAGTATGACCGCTAAAACTCTCTATCCTGTGCCTTCCACTTTTTGTATCCAACTTAGCTACACTTTCCAAAGTTCTTGCAACTGTAGTACCAAATGCCCACAGTTTACCCTCTCTGCTATTTATTACTTCTGCAACCTCTTTACTCACATTTATATATTCAGTATGGATTTGATGATCTTCAATATTCTCCTCTCGGATAGGAGCAAACGTTCCCCATCCTACCCTTAGCTCTACTTTTACAATTTTAGCTCCTTTCTTCTCTATCTTCTCTAATATCTCCTTAGTAAGATTTAGACTCGCTGTAGGAGCTGCTACTGCACCCTCTATTTTAGAGAAAACGGTATTGTATCTTACTTTGTCACTCTCCTCGTCTTCTCTTTTCATATATGGGGGAAGGGGAGTATGACCATATTCCTCAAAGAGAGTATTACTTGTTCCTTGCACAAACTCTATTAGGAACCCATTCTCTTTTCTTTCTTTTACCAATATCTTAATATCACGTTCTACTTCATTCTCTATTACATCCCCTATTTCTACATTCTTTGCTCTACCAATCAACACATACCATATCTCATTACCAATATTTTCTAGAAAGAGGACTTCTATTCTTTTTTTCTTTGGTGTTAAGAAAAAGGTTCTACTATTTAATACTTTTGTTTCATTAAGAACTACAACATCCCCTTTTTGTATATATTCAAGAATATCAAAGTACTTTTTGTGATTGATATCTCCACTCTCTTTATCCAAAACTAAGAGATTAGATGTTCCTCTCTCCTTAGGTGGATATTTTGCTATTAACTCCTCCGGCAAATTGTATTTAAATATCTTTGATTTCATTGTTAACTCGCTATTATATCATAGGAAAAGGTTGCCAAGAGCATACCCCAGGTCTATATCTACTTCCCTTAACTAAAGCACTTTCTCTACCCCTGTCCTATGTGGTAGAATTTGTTGATGAAAAGTCCTGTTAAAACACTATTTTTAGGAACAGATTGGGAGTCGGCAGAGAGCTTGAGGGCCTTGAATGAGGATGAGAGGTTTAATATTATCGGGGTGATTACTACAGTGGACAAGCCTGTCGGTAGGAAGCAGATACTCACTCCTTCTAAAGTGAAAGGGTATGCATTAGAGAATGGGATAGAGGTTTTTCATACGGAAAGAAAGAATGAGAGGTACAAAAAGGCTCTAGAGATTTTTAGACCTGAGTTAGTAGTTTGTAAAGCTTTTGGAGAGATAGTACCTGCTTTTTTCTTAGAATATCCCATATACAAATCTATTAATGTTCACTTCTCTTTGCTTCCTAAATATAGGGGTGCTGTTCCAATTCAGAAAGCTATATTAGATGGAGAGAAGGAGACAGGGATATCTATAATGTTAATGTCTGAAAGGTTAGATGAAGGAGATATCTTACAGATATTCAAAGAACCCATACTTGAAAATGACACAAATCTTTCTCTTAGAGAGAGACTCGTTAGTAAATCAGCCCAAGTATTGGGCGATGTACTTGAGAGATGGATTAATGGTGAAATTACTCCTGTTAAACAGGATAGCTCTAAAGCTACATACTGTTGGCAAAAAGATATATCAAAAGAGAGTGCCCAGATTCAGTGGGAAGATATGGATCCTGAGTATATTGAGAGATTAGTAAGAGCTATGATCCCATGGCCAGTTGCTTGGAGTGTAATAGATAAAGAAAAGATATTAAAACTTTTTAAGGTAGAGCTTGTTAGAATAAATTCCTCTAAAAAGCCTGGGACTCTTTATACAAAGGATGATATGTTACTCTTTTCAACAAAAGACTCCAATATCTCAATTAGGGTATTAGATTTACAGCTAGAGGGTAAGAACAGAGTGAGTGAGAAAGATTTTTTAAATGGGGTTGGACGACAGATTCTTTAGATTAGAAAATATCTAGAGGTAAGAAATCTTCAAAATCATCTCTATTTCTCATTATACTCCCACCTCTTAAATTAAGTGCTATTGATTTTAATCGTTTCTTTATTTCTACCATTCTATCTATTTCCATGTCTCCAAACTCATACAGTATTATCTGCTCCATAGAGGTAAGACCTGTCCAACGAGAAACTGTATCATCAGTTATATACCCTTCCAAAGTGCCCTTAGCTATTCTTAATAGAACCTCCTCTTCATCTATTATACATTCAATAACTATATCTTCAGTACCTTCATCTAATGACTGTGCAATAAAGACAATATCATCCTTTAACTCTTCTACCTGATCATACAGATCTTCCTCATTTGCTATATCAAACTCGTAGAGAATTAGTTGGTCGAATGCAGTATATCCATTTTCATCAGAGGGGTTATCTTCTGATATTTGCCTGTAATAGTAAGCGATAGCTATTCTTTTCTTCTTTAATTCCTCTATTTCTGACTCTCTTTTGTTCTCACCCTCTGGTCCAATATCTTGAGGTTCTAGTGTATCTGACATATTTAAAAATAAAGAATTTAGTATCCTATAATATCATAGGTAAGGCCACTTGTAACTAAATATGAGATGCGTAAGTACCAAATAAGCCGGATTCTGTATTAAACGATCATCTATCTATGCGGTTAAACCTTGCTCCAGGGGGGGTTACCTCGCAATACTGTATTACTACAGTACCCGGTAGTCTCTTACACTACCATTTCACCCTTACCTAATTGCTTAGGCGGTATAACTTTCTGTTGCCCTTTTCTCCGAAAGATCACTCCCTCCCAACTTTCGTTGGCACCTACCTCAATATGTCAG
>JBBADY010000060.1:0-4002 GCA_041656215.1 Candidatus Dojkabacteria bacterium
ATAGCTAAACCGGGACCTGCTACACTGCTTGAGATAGAGAGGTTGGGTAAGAAAGCTATATTTACACGTCCTGTTGGATATCAGGAGTGGGGGAATGTAGAATATCTTTTACAAAATCCTAACTTTATATATATTGGTAATGAGTACAATCTAATAGAGGGGGAGATTAAAGAGCTATTAGAAAAAGAAATAGGAGAGTATGAGTCTCCTATTTTAGATTCAGATGCTATTGTTGAGTACCTATTTAAGAGTAATCTTAAATAAAGGTAAGTGCATATCCTTTCTTTCCTGCTCTACCTGTTCTACCAATACGGTGTATGTAATCATCGTAGTTTTCCGGCATATCGTAGTTTATTACATGACTAATGTTGTTTACGTCCAATCCTCTTGATGCTACATCTGTTGCTACAAGTATATTTAGTTGGTCTTTTTTAAATGCATCTATTATCCTTGTTCTTTGTGCCTGTCTTTTATCTCCATGTAGTGCATTTACTCTTACACCTCTATCTGAGAGCTTTCTAGAAAGATTATCTGCTTCTCTTTTTGTTCTTGTAAAGAGTAATACCTTCTTAAATTCATCTTTACTTAGGTAATCACACAGTACATTGAACTTAGTCTCACCATCTTTTAGTTTTATAATGTCTTGATCTACATTCTTACCTGCTTCCTGTTTTTGGATTTCAATCCTTACAGGGTTTTTAAGTAATGTATTAGCAATCTCTTCTGATTTTCTATTCATTGTTGCAGAAAAGAAAAGAGATTGTCTATCTTCGTTTAAGTGAGAGGTTATATACCTAATATCGTCAATGAATCCCATATCTAACATTCTGTCTACTTCATCTAATATGACATTGTTTATATCCTTTAGGTATATAGCTTCTCTCTCTGAAACATCTTTTAATCTTCCTGGTGTAGCAATTACAAAAGCTGGATCTCTTCTAAGTATTCCAATCTGTGCCCCTATACTATTACCACCTATTACTAATACAGATCTTAGTCCTGTATTTCTTGCTAATTGCATAAATTCATCTTGAATCTGTATAGCTAACTCTCTAGTAGGCACAACTATTAAGAATCTTTGACTCCTATCCTGTACTCCTTTATTTATCATTGGGATTAAGAAAGCAGCTGTTTTACCAGAGCCTGTACTTGCCATACCTAGTATGTCTCTACCCTCTAAAATTTTTGGTATAGCTTCATACTGTATCTTAGTAGGGCTAGTATACTTCTTATAGGTAATATTCTTCTTAAGCTCTTTTGTTAGATTGAACTCTAAGAGATTGTGATCTAATACATATATACTTGGTAAATCTTCGTATACTGCTTTAGCTATCAATTGATTAACATTGATTGTGCTACCTCTTCTATTATATCCACCACCTCTTCTGCTATTGCTATATGAGGAGCTTCTATATGAAGATCTTCTTCTGTTTCGGTCACTGCGACCATAGTTCTTTCTGGAATAGTTTTCCATGATAAAGTGTTTATATTTTATTTTCAGTTTCTATAGAGGTAACCGAAAATAAAAATATTTAACCTTAATGGATTTGGGGCGATTATTTCGTTTAAATCTATCAAACAAGAGTTATTATAGCATGAATATATATAAATACCTAATCTCTTTATATATTACTCTCTCTCTATACCTCTAGAAGTTTCATTTTGTGAATCAAGATAGTCTTGTGCCTGTTCTCCTAGTTCTCCTGGATTCATACCTATGGAGAAAGCATTCTTGGCGATTACTTCATCTAATTGCTGTTCTGTCATTTTCTCATCGTTATACATTTTGATAGATCTTGCTGTACACTCTACAGTCTTTGCCTGTCTAATATCTTTCTTTGCTTCTTGGGTTTTACATGTACCGACAGAAAGTGCAGGCTTAGGCTCATCTTTGTACCATTCGTTTCCACCGTTTCTATTTATGTATATTGGCATGTGTATATGATTAATATGTTAAGAAGCTGGTATTATAGCACCTTTTATAGTATTTAGCTATAGTAATTGACACATAGGGGCAGCATAGTAAGATGTAAGGATATGTTTCTAGAACTCTATAGTAGTACTGTATGATGTAATATACAGGGCTTAAATTAAATAGATATCAATATGAAAGATAATAGAACAGATATATCAAGTGTAAAAGAGAGGGTATTGAATGCTAAGGCTTTTCTTTTTGATTTTGATGGTACATTGGTAAACTTAGATAAGTTAAATGTAGATTCCTTTAGTATTGTTTTTAAGGAGATGTTTGGTTTAGACTTCACTAGAGACGACTTTATGAAGTATATCTCTGGTAGAGGCTCTAAGAATGGCCTTATTGAATACTTAGCTGTACACGGTATAAAGGAGTTTTCTGCAGAAGAGATTAATACAATGTTTTATAAAAACAAGAAGAGATTAATAGAGGAGAGATTAGAAGAAGAGGTGTATTTACTTCCAGGTATAGAAAAGTTTTTAAAATATTTTGGTAACGCAGGGAAGAAGAACTTAGTAGTTACATCTTCTAGAGAGGAGCATGTAGAGAGGATGTTAACTCATTTTAAGATATATCAGTATTTTGAAAAGGTCATAGATAGGAGAATGGTAGTAAGGGGTAAGCCAGATCCACAACCTTTTTTAGATGGTGTTGAGTATACAGGCTTTGATGTTAATGAGTGTGTTGCTTTTGAGGATTCTTTCTACGGTTTACAATCTGCTAAAGGGGCAGGTCTGCTTACAATTGGTATCTTAAATGAGGGTTGGAATGATGATTTTGTATTTGAT
The DNA here is from genome assembly GCA_041656215.1 of Candidatus Dojkabacteria bacterium. Taxonomy (GTDB): domain Bacteria; phylum Patescibacteriota; class Dojkabacteria; order SC72; family SC72; genus UBA5209. Next base: position 2,764 of record JBBADY010000060.1, read on the forward strand.
TTAGCAGATTTTGTTATAAAAGATTACACAGAGTTAATCTAATATGATTGTACAAAATATTTCTTAATGTTATCCTTTATTTAGTTAATTTAGAGTTATAAATACTATGGCAGATAGATTTAATGATTTAAGAAATCCCACTAATCAAGATGGTGCAGAGGTAAGTGAGCAGAAGGTTGAAAGTGTAAGTGAGCAGGAGATGGAGAATGCTCCTGAGATACCTCTTTCATCTTCTGAGAGAGAGTTAAGGAAAGCAAATAGGTTGAGTGTTGTACTACTACTAATGGTATTTGTAATGATCTTTCTCTTTATCTTTCTTTTCTTTACAGATAGGTTGATATTAGGTATAGATAATCCATTTTCTAAAGAGAGTACTGCTGTACAGGAGAGTAATGTTATAGAGGAAGAAGAAATTGAAGAGAAAGTAGTAGTGAAGGAGAATGAGTATATGAATGAAGAGTATGGTGTTAAATTTAAATACCCTACTGATTGGGTAATAGTTTCTGAACAAGCGGATAATGATTCTTTGTTAGTTAAGATAGGGGAGAAGAAAATAGATCCTAACTTTGTATTTGAATACTATCTACCTTCAGGTTCAGGCCCTGAACTATGTTTCTATCCTGATAGTACAGATATGACAAATGAAATGTTTGGTACTAAATATGACGATTTTACTTCGATTAAAGAGGGTGTACTAAGAAGAAGTTATGTTGAGGAAAGTGATTCATACAAGGTTTGTCTTAAGGGTGAGACGGACTATACAGATTGGATTAATCCAGGATACGTTACATACAAAGTAAATATGGAATTGCAAAATAGCAAAGAGATGTTATCTGTCTTAGATGGAATCTTACTATCATTTGAATATACAGGGGATACAGAGTTTTAAAGACTCTGCATTTCTTTAAACTAATTCTTAGTATGAAAGTATTAACCTTGTATTAAGGTATATTCAGATATGCTTTTGTGAAAGATTACTCTTCTGTAACTTCTTTAGCTTTCTTCTTAGGTTTAGTAACTTTTTTCTTTGCAACCTTTTTCTCTACAACTTTCTTTTCTACAGCTTTTTTCTCAGATTTTGATTCTATAAGGGCTATGATTTTATCTAATTTCGCATTTATCTCAGATAGGTCAACTGATGGAACTTGGCTACCTCTGCCTGAAGACTCTCTATCATGACTGTTACCTCTTTTTTCAAAACAATCACTACAGTAAATAGGTTTATTACTACTTGGTCTA
>JBBADY010000061.1:0-3975 GCA_041656215.1 Candidatus Dojkabacteria bacterium
CACCATTCAGAAGAAAGTTAAGAAAGCTATAAGGGATTTAGGACTAGATGAAGGTCTCAGTCTACACAGCTTGAGGCATACATTTGCTACAAAGAAAGTTAAGGAAGGCTGGGATTTATTTACATTACAGCGGTGGCTAGGTCACGGAAGCATACAAGTAACGCAAAGATACGCACACTTGGCAGACTTAGGACATTTAAGGACTGCCATTGAGAAAGAGGAGGAAAGATAACTATGGGTAGATTAGCCACACTAAGGAAAATAAGAAAATCATTAAAGGAGTTTGAGTATGATACAGGTTGCACTATAGAGAATTGTAGTTGTCAGGAAGAAAAAGATAGGTTCAAAAACCTATGGAGGGGGTATTCAAGGGCTGTAGGTGCGGTAGAGACCTTAATAACATTAGAGGAGGGAAGGTTGAATGGAAACAATAGAAGTAATAGTAAGTAACATTACTATAAAATGCCCCAGCTGCAAGTATATGTTTAAGGAAAGTTACAACTTTATCAGGGTTCTAGCTCAGCACGATGATACAGGCTTAATACATTGTCCTCGATGCAGAGCAGAAATTAACGTAAAGCTTAAAGCTGCAATGAAGGGATACTACATTACAAACGACTACAAGCCCTGCACGCCTAAAGAGAGAGTAGGACTGATAAGAAGGCTGTATCAGGAAGGTTGCTCAAGAGAGTATATCTGTAAAGCAGTAGGTTGTAGCCAAAGCACTATACAGAAATATGTTTAAAGGAGGAGGAAAGATATGAAGAAAGTTAAAGATAAAGTCTTTTACAAGATAGTAGATGCTAACTTAGACCCTCTAGCAATCTTTTACTACAGAAAATCAGCTTACAAGAATTTCCTTAAACTTAAAGAGACTTACTCACGCAAAATTCTTTGCTTGAAAATATGTCCTTTAAAGCCTGTAGAGGACAGGGTTTCAATAATGTTTTGGTAGAGGTGTCCAGAGTTACATAAGTAACATTGATTATGGCTTTAGGCTTCAAAAATACTCCTAAAACCCCTCTTACTCGCCCACCCAGTTGGTAAGAGGAGTTGGGGGAGAGAAAGAGGGGGAGGGGGGAGTTAGAGATAGGGAACTTATAGGGAACTTAAAAGGACTTAAAAGGTATTTAAAAGGAGAATTAAAGATGAACAATAAGACTTTAACAGATACACCAGATAAAGAGCACTTAAAGTCTCAGAAGGACTTTGAGTTGTGGTTAAAGGAATACAGTGTCTCTAAGTATATAAGAGACTTAGAAGACAGTGAGGGTTCTTTAAATGAACCTTTAGTGATAATGCTTAAAAGATTATTTAAGGACTTCTTAGACTTGTTTAAGGAGGATATGTATAACTTTAAGCCTATAGCTGGTCAGAAGACTGCTAGGGACTTACAAGACACCTTTAATACTCATATCTTTCCTTACTTAAGTCCTGCACAGATTTGCTATATAGTGTTAAAGACTGCAATACCTTTAGTAATGAAAAGAGAAGTTTATGTAAAGGCAGCTGATAGTATAGTAATTACACTTATAGAGGAAGTTAACTACGCTAAGATGCGTAAAGAACACCCTGCATTATGGAAGACTGTGGTAGGGAACTTTAAGTCCACTACTACTGAGTTACATAAAAGAAAAGTTATGACAAGCACAATGAACAGGATACTTAAGAACTTCACAAAAGTGCAGATACATAGGGATATGAGAGTAGTCATAGGTAAATACTTCATTGGTTACTTAGAATACTTTAACTTCCTTGAAAGAGTAAGCTTCTCTAGAACTACACAGGTAAGGCTTACTAAGGAAGCACAAAAGACTTTAGGGGAACTTAAAGACAGCTTAAGCTTAACTAAGCCTGTTTACTATCCTACAATAGAGAAACCACTTGATTGGGTTTCTAAGTCAGTAGGAGGTTATCACACGCCTTTCTATCAGGTAGGGTTCATCAAGACTGATGCTAAGTCTATAAGTAAGCGTAACCCTGACAAGAACTTGAAGCGTGTGTTTGAAGCAGTGAATAAGATACAGTCAGTCCCTTATAAGATTAATTGGGCTGTGTATGATGTTTTTACTTGGCTATGGGAAAACAGAATAGAGATAGCTGGACTACCTATACAGGACAAGTATGAGCTCCCTCCTAAACTGTGGAAGAGTGAAGAAGAGTTTAAGAGTATAAAGAAAGAGAAGCCAGAGCTGCTGAAGGAATGGAAGAAACAGGCAGCCAAGGTTTATGAGAAAGAAATAAGGACACTAAGTAAAAGAACTAACCTTATCTACCGCTTAAAGATGATAGAGGACTTAAGAGGTGTTGATAAGATATACTTCCCACACAACATAGACTACAGAGGAAGAATATACAGTTTAGTTAGCTACTTGTCTCCACAGGGTGAAGATAGCAGCAGAGGTCTTCTACTGTTTGCAGAAGGTAAACCCCTAAGAGACTCAGAAGGTGTAACTAACTTCCTTCTACATGGTGCAGGTATGTTTGGTGTGGATAAGGTTAGCTTGGAAGATAGGCTGAAGTGGGTTAACGATAACCACGACTTATTCATAAGAATAGCAACTGACCCTAAAGGAACTAAAGATTGGGCATTTTCAGACAGTCCTTTCCAGTTCCTTGCTTGGTGCTTTGAATACAAGAGTTTCTGTGACGCTAAGCGTAGCACTGGGTTTGTTTCTTATTTACCCATACAGGTTGACGGAACTTGCAACGGACTTCAGCATTACGCAGCTCTCTTAAAAGACCGTAAGGCTGCTAAGTCAGTCAACCTTACACCAGAGAATAAGCCTCAAGATGTCTATACCACAGTGCTAAAGGAAGTTAAAGCAATGCTGAAGGCTGAGGATAATACACAATTTAAACCGCTTAGTCTTGTATGGCTTAAATACGCAGATAGGGACTTTGTAAAGCGTGGAGTTATGACTACGCCTTACGGTGTATCTAACTACGGGCTGGTTGACCAAGTTGTAGATGAAATGCAGAAAAGACAGAATAAAGCACCTCAAGGTGTAGAGGTCTTTCCTGAGTTTGAAGCAGACTTATTTGCACCTGCTATGTATTTTGGAAGCATTCTATCTAAAGCCATAGCTACAACGCTTAGAAGTGCTATAGAAGGTATGCGTTACTTTAAGGAGATAGTAAAACTAACTAACAAGATGAATATAGGTATAGGTTGGACTACACCGCTAGGGTTCACTGTATGGCAGGAGATGTTTAGCAAGAAAGACCTTAATACCATACAGGCAAGTTTCAGCAAGTTTAGGTTCAAATGCCACGGAAGAAGAACCTACACTAAAGACATAAACACCAGAAGACAGCTGGGAGCAATAGCACCTAACTTTATACACAGTATGGACAGCACTCACCTTATGGCTACTGTTCTTAATACACACAAGGACTTAAACATAATGGCTATACATGACTGCTACGCTACACACGCAGCTGACTTAGCAGAACTACATAGGGTCTTAAGAGAACAGTTTGTGTCTTTGTATAGTGTAGACAGGCTTAAAGAGTTTGCTGAAGGTGTTATTAAGGAATATCCTGAGTTAGAAGAAAAGATAAAGGAAATAGCATTACCCATGATAAACGACTTTGATGTAAGAGAAGTCTTGGAGTCGGACTATTTCTTTAATTAAAAGGAGGAAAAATGGATTTTAGAAAAGAGCTTGAAGAAATAATGAATAAGCTTGCTATGATTGAAGAAGAGCTAAAGAAGCAGAAAACAGAACCAAAAGATTTTGAGTTATTTATGAGGTTTTCTGATGATAAAGCTTGGTTATTATTCGGATTTAATGATTCAGAAAATTTCAGGTCTATTGGGTGTATTTCAAACATAGGTAGGTGTTATCTTATAAATGAAGATTTACGTCGTAGTAACTGGGAGCTGTGGAAAGAACACGGCTTCAAAGTAGCCGAATCAGAACCTGTGGAGTGGCACAATATTAAGTGGAAACTTGGAAAATTTGGTAACTT
>JBBADY010000062.1:0-3937 GCA_041656215.1 Candidatus Dojkabacteria bacterium
CAACCCTATACCTACTGTAGAGGCTAAATATGATGCAGAGAATATATTAGAGGTAAAATTCCCATCTTTACTCTCAGATAAAATACCTTCATGGGGGAGTAGTATTACTCTACCTGCTGGTATAGCAGTATCTGTTTCAAGAGCGGGAGAGACTTCTGTGTATAGGTTTGGTGGTATTGGTGCAGCTAGACCATTTAAGTTGAGTGCATCTCAAAGTCCTAATCAAGTTATATTAGAGATAAAGACTAATTAATAGAGATATACTAAATATGATATCAAGAGAGAAAGCACAACAGCTGTTAGATAAATATATAACTACACCATGGTTAAAACTTCATATGAGAGAGAGTGAGGTAATACTTAGAGGTTTAGCAAGAGAGTTAGGTGAGGATGAAGAGCAGTGGGGTATAGCTGGTTTACTTCATGATTTAGATTTTGATTTTGTAAATAAAGATCCTAAAAGACATGTCATAGAGTTTGATAATATATTAGAGAAAGAGGGTATAAAGATTGGTAAAGATATTACACAAGATATGTATCATGCTATTAAATCCCACTATGAAGAGCATCCTGATATTACTCAAAAGAGAGAATCTAACTTTGACTATGCACTTTCTGCTGCAGAGAATCTTAGTGGATTTCTAGTAGCCTGTGCTTTAGTTCAACCGGATAAGAGGATTTCATCAGTACATGTAGATTCAGTATTAAAGAAATTTAAAAAGAAAGATTTTGCTAAGGGAGTTAATAGGCAGTATATGTATGATATTGAGAAAACAGGCATACCATTAGATAGATTTATAGAGATAGCGTTGATAGAAATGAATAGTATTGCTGATGAAATAGGGCTTTAGTATAATACTTCTATCGGGGTGTAGTTCAGATGGCTAGAACGCTTGCATGGGGTGCAAGAGGTCGCACGTTCAAGTCGTGTCACCCCGATCTCTCTTCTTAAGAGTATTAGGTATGGTCTACAAGAGCAACCTGTTGATCAAAAATTTCCCCCTCTCTTTGTTCAATAATCCAGATAACTACCCATAGGCCAAGCTGAGTAATAAGTGCTGCAGTAAATGAGTTTGTAACTAATAGCCCTACTGTAAGGGGTAGCGCATTATACGTAGCATGAATAATCATAGAGAGTACAACACTCTTACTTTTAACAAGATAGTAAGTGTGTATTACTGACATAGCAACTGTTCCTACAGTAAACCCTATTAAGGTTAGTAATATGACAAAAATAGGTAAACTCTGTTGCCAGTAAGCATATATAAATATTGGATAGTGCCACACTGCCCATATCAAACCAATACGTAGACTTGCCTTCCACATACTCATACCCTCTTCTAGGTATTCAGGTAGTAGATACCCTCTCCAACCAATCTCTTCTGTTGCTGATGTAAGTAGTTGGAATATGAGAAAAAGTATACCGAAGAGTATTAACATTCCAATTGAGAGTGAGAGGTTGAATTGAGTATTAGCTAATCCAATAATTACTGATGGGAGTACCCCTATACTGAGTATTATGAGTATTACCTCTAGTAGATTCTTATAACCGAAATTAAAGTTGAATAGCTTACGGAATGTATCTCTTGCTTTACTATCTCTCAGATAGATAGTGATAGCTCCTACCATTGGTCCAAATGCTGCAATTAGGGATAGAGAAGTAATTATAATCTGAGTTTGTTCTAGTTGTACTGTACCTTTAAGAATATCTAGAATTATTACTTCATTTGGAATAATTGGAAGAGCTTGAGTATATGATAGGTAGATAGCGGTAAGCCAGAATATATATGACCATATGAAGGTAATTAGTATAAAGAGTTTCCTATTACTCATGATTGTTATATTTAAATATAGCTAAATTCTAACAGATGAATGTTATAAATCACAGGGTATATTTAAATAGAGAGTGGTTATACTATAAGGTCTTAGATTTTTAAATGTTAGGCTGTTAAATTATATATAGTATTTAATACTTTTCTTTTACCTTATAGTTGAAATTTAAATTTCAGATTTCCCTTATTTAAAGCTTTGTAGCCTATCTACCCATAGCTATATAGCTAAGCTATAACATATAAAAGCTGGTATTTTAATAAACATTAACCTAACATATAGTCATAGATAAATTGTTATATTCTTTAATATGACAAACAAAGAAAGAGTACTCATACTCTCAATATTTATTTCAGTATTCGGTTTCTCTCTTTTTAATGCGGTTAATCCACTAGAATCACATATAGGGAATACTTCCTTTGTGATTGCTTCTGAATATATTTCTAAGGTACCAGTAGTTCTTGAGGAAGAAGAATCTGAATTAAGAACTGAAGTAGAGAGACAGCACAGTAGGTTTGATTCTAGTAAACCTAAGATGGTGAATATGTTAAGTATTACTCTTGGTTTAAGTGCAGAGGATGTGCAGGAGAGTTTAGATGGTGGTGTAAAGCCAAGTGAGATGTTAGCTAATAGCGGAATATTACTTTCTGATTTAGCACAGGACTTTAATTTTGAGATTATAGGGGAGAGAGGGTTAGTAAGGTTTAGGGGATAGGGATAGCAATATCGCCTTGCGTCATATGACGAATTAAGACCGGCCAGCAGTGGTCGGTTTTTTGTTAAATCGGCCACATATATAAACCTTTGTGCTAGTTGATCGCTAGCACAAAGTACTAAAGAAGAGACGTTTTCTTTAGTCAAAACCGATTAGGCAGTGTGAAAGGCATTTCCACTGATATGGGGTTTGTTGCTAGAGCAAGCCCCATTCCTAATGGTTGATATATATCTGTTTTTTTGAAAGAATTAGAGGTATATAAATTTACAGTATTTAATAGATGAAAGTTTCAATAGATCAATCACTATGTATTGCATGTGGTTCATGTGTAGCTATCTGTCCTGAAGTATTTGGAATGAAAGAGGATGGTACCGTTGATGTAAAGGATGAGTGGAAGGGAAAAGATATACCAGTAGAGCTAGAAGAGAAAGTAAAAGAGGCTCAAGAAATGTGCCCTGTTATCGCTATTATAATAGAGGAGTAAGATGTCAGATCATACCGAAAAGATACTTTGTATTTCTACTGATAACCTATTTCGTTTAGGTAAATGGAGTGGTCTTAAAACAGAGGGCTTAGAGAAATATATTAAACTTCTTAATGAAGAAAGTGAGTTTAGGGTAAGAAGAGATTTAGAAAGTGATTCTTCTTACAAGCAGGTAATTGCACAGGTGATACTTAGGTACAAAGATAAATACTTCTTACATAGGCAGGTAGAGAAGTCAGAGGAGAGATTAAACTCTCTCTGTCCATTAGCTTTAGGTGGTCATACAGAAGAGTTTGATTTAGTAGATGGTAAGGATATTCTTGATGTAGCACTTGATAGAGAGTTACATGAAGAAGTAGATTTACAATCTAAGATATTAAAGAAAGAGCTCTTAGGTTTAATATATATAGAGGATGAAAATCCTGTTAATGCAGTCCATGTAGGCCTGTTTTATGTATATGATTTAGATGGTACAGATGTACATACTAAAGAGGAGGGTTTAGAAGATATTGGTTTTGTAAGTTTAGATTATCTTAAGAGTAATAAAGAGACTCTTACTTTCTGGAGTAGAGTAGTAATATATCATCTTTAAATGAGAGATATTAATAGCGGCATTTTATAACTATGAATTACTATACAAGTGTAATAGTTGGATGGTTAATCCTTTTCTTACTTCTTTACGGTATTGGGGATACTTTCAATATTCTTCTTAAAAGATTCTTTAAGTTTTCTTTCAGAAGTATTCCTTACAAAGTACTCATAGGTTTCTGTATAGTACTTCTACTATTAGGGTTCCTCCACTTTTTCTTTCCTTTAAATACCGTTGTTTTAATATCTCTCTTAGTAATATCTTCCTTTAGTATCATTACTTTACTCTGGAAAGCTATTACCAAGAAAAGAAAACCCTC
>JBBADY010000063.1:0-3890 GCA_041656215.1 Candidatus Dojkabacteria bacterium
AACAGGAATTTATACATACCACAACGGTAACTTCTCAAACACTTATGGTGTTGTATTTCACGAAGAAGCTGTTGGAACAGTTAAGCTAATGGATATTGCTACTGAAATGGACAGACTTATTGAATACCAGGCAGACCTTATGGTAGGTAAGTATGCTATGGGTCACGGTATCTTAAGACCAGAATGTGCAGTAGAATTAATCTCAGCATAACACTAGTGACTTATAAAGGCTTGTAGAGGGGCTTAATTGCCCCTCCACGCCCTTTAGTTATTCTTAGAAGGCTATCATAGTCTTGTAAAAATAACTAAGCAAATAGGAGGAGAATAATGGGCTTAATTAAAGCAACAAGATACACAGAAGTAGAAGCAGTAAATATGTTACTTGCTACAGTAGATATGCCTTCAATAGACAGTATAGATACTACCTATCCTTTGGTAGAGAAAGCAGTAGGCATACTAAACAATGTATTTAGAGAAGTTATCTCTTTAGGTCTTAATTTCTCTAAGGAAGTTATAAGGCTTTATCCTGACACTACAGGTGCAATTATAATGCCTGAGAAGGTGGTGAGGATAGCTAATCCTGTTAAGTCCTTAAACGCTTCTTACTTCACTATGAGAGGTAGAAAGCTTTACGACCTTAACAGAAACACTACAGACTTCAGTGAAGAAGGTTACAAGCAAGGTATAGATGTAGAGGTAGTAGTTGCTATTCCTTTTAACGACATGCCAGAGACTGCAAAGAATTATATTATTAAAAGAAGTGCAAGGATATTTCAAGCACTAGTGCAAGGTGACGGAGTTAGATACCAATACACTGCACAGGAAGAATTAGAAGCTTTTACAGCTATGCAAAGAGATAGTAATGAGGAAGGTAACTACAACATTCTTGACGGTTACTCAGGTAGAAGACCAGTGAATAGAAGGAGTAACCCTTTCCCTATAGGAGGTAGATAACAATGGCTATACTAAATAAGATTTTACCGGGAATGTTTGGGGGAATATCTAAGCAGATACCTGAGCTTAGGCTAGAGAACCAAGTAGAAGATGCCTTGAATGTAGATTTAAGTATCGTGGAGGGTATATCTAGAAGAAACCCTGTAGTGGTGGATAAGGTTCTCTCTAATGTAGCTTATGCTGCTGATGACTTTAAGGGAAATAACTACTACAAAATACTAGACTATCCTCTACTGAATGAGAAGTATCTTATGGTTATAAAAGATGAAGACCCAAGCACAAAACCTGTAATTAGGATAATCAATCTAACCACAGGAACTGTAGCTACTGTAACAACAACTTTAGCTGTAAAACAGTATCTTAAGTCAGGTTTTAATAGAGAGAATGGTTTAGCTATGCTACAACAGGGAGATAGTTTACTTATTGCAAGTAAAGACATGGAAGTTCAGAGGAGGGAGTTGAGTGTGCTTGTAGCAGACATGCTCCCTAGATATGAAACTTTCGAGATAAGTAGTTTTGGTTACTACCCTGTGAAATTAGCTAACACACACATAGTAACAATAAAGAGAGCTTTAGAGAGTGTTGTGTATTCTATTACCATTGAAGGTAATACAGTAAGTTACACAGCCACAGCTTCTGACACTACAGAGACAATAGCGGAAGCTTTAAGAAGTGCGTTAGCTTCATTATTCACTTCTACACTTACAAAGTATAGGGTAACTACTTCCACAGGAAATAAGAATACTTTTCTGTTCGGGTATAAAGCTAACTCAGATGTTTTATCACTTACAGCACCTTTAGCTTCCTTTAGTGATAGCTTAGGTGGTGGGGGTATGTCTGTAATTAGAGACAACATAACTAGTATAGAAGACCTACCTAACATCACTAGGAGTTCCTTCGGTTCAGATTGGGAGGACTTCGTTCCTACGGTTGCTGTAGGCAATGCTGAGTCCACAGGTAAGTATTACTTGAGGTTAGGTGGTGCAACAGGAGACCCCTCAGGAAGTGAAGGAACTTGGATAGAAACTACAGAACCTGTTAAGCTCCTATCTTCCAACACAGTAAGCACTAATTCTATTACAGATATAAGAATGCCTGTAGTAATAGTAAGGACAGGGACAAACACTTTCACAGCTACTAACATACAACCAGTAGACCGTAAGGTAGGAGATGACCTTACAGCCCCTTTCCCTTCCTTTGTAGGTAAAACTATAAAGGACTTATTTTTGTATAAGGGGAGGCTGGGTATTATCACAGATGACAGTATAGTCTTTTCTAAGGTTAACGCTCCTTATGACTTCTTTCCTGATACAGCACTTGATGTCTTAGACACAGACCCTATAGACATTACGCTTATTCAAGGAAAATCTAACTTAGAGTATGCTATACCTTATGACGGACATATTGTTTTATTTTCGAGTACAGAGCAGTTTCTAATAAACAAGAATAGCCTGCTAAGTCCTAACACAGTAAATGTAGGGCTTATAACAAGATATTCATGTAGTCCTTTAGTTACTCCTGTAGTAGGCACTAATTCTATCTACTTCAAGACAAACACACTAAAGGAAACAGAAATTATGGAGTTCTTTGTAAGACCTGAGCAAGAACAGTATTTAGCGGTGTCAATTACTTCTAACATAAAAGGACTTATACCTGAGCAGAAGCTAAACACAACTAAGATGTTTCTGCTGTTCAGTGGAGTAAGTAATCAGCTTCTTGTGGTTACTACAAACACAGCTGAGAGCCTTAGCATGTCTCAGGTGTTTAGTATGCGTTACTACAACTCAGGAGATGAAGGGCAAAGAGTTCAACAGGCTTGGAGTAGAATAGCTATACCGGGCACTAACTTCTATCCTTTCACAGAAGAGGACAACCTGAGGTTCTTTAACTTCGTTACAGTAGCAGAAAGATACCACTTGTCTAGTCTTAAGCTCAGTAAGTCAACTACAGCTGATGAAGATTATGCTTGGTTCTTAGACTTCCTTGAAGAAATAGACGGAGAAGACCTTAGCTACATTTCTGCTTTTGATGCTACTGACACAGGATATTCTTTTTATGACAGTGGATTAGGTATAGATGTAGAGTATGTTGCAGTAACTGAAGACGGGACACTACTAGAAGTTGAGACAGATTTAGTTACAACCACAGTATATCTTAAAGGAGACCAGACAGGTTGGGATAAGATTTATGTAGGGGTTAAGTATAACTCACTAGTAGAATTATCTCCACTCTTCTTGAGGAATGAGCAAGGTATTGGTATTACACAAGGACTGCTCAATATCAAGAGTATGGAGCTTACTTTAACAAACACAGAAGAAATAGACATAAACTTGGAATATAATAGCCATAAGGGGAAATTTATTAACCACAAATACAGAGGAAGACAGGTGTTGGGTTTATTTGCTACACAGGGAAAAAAGAATATAAAAGGCTATGCTAAACATAGAGTGCCTGTGTATGCTCAGAATACCAATATAAGAACCTTAATAGGAACTTCTACACCTTATCGTTTCTCTATCAATACCCTTAGCTATCAGGTAGAGCCTATGTTTAAGGGGATAAGAACAATATAGGAGGAACAAGGAAATGCCTACAAACACATATCCAAGCTTTTACCAGCACATAGTAACAGCAGGGGAAACAACCTTTACAGCACCTTACATAGACTCAGCAGTATCCGAACTTGAGGTAAGGGTAAATGGAGTAGTTTTAGACCCAGCTAATTACAGTTACAATCCCTCAATACCTTCAGTGACTATTACTTCTGCTTTAACAACAGGAGACATAGTTGTTGTAGAGAGGGTAGTAGATATAGAAAGAGCAGTAGCATACCATGACTTGAATTACCTTACTGCTAATGCTCTGAATACAGACAGTAATCAGCTTCTTCTCCTAGCTCAGAGAGGTATGCAGGAAGCGATACAGAATGCTTTAAG
>JBBADY010000064.1:0-3753 GCA_041656215.1 Candidatus Dojkabacteria bacterium
TGATAGCGATGAGTTTGAGATAATGATAAACCCAGAGATAAAGGTATTAAAGGATAAAGAGATTGTAGCAACAGAGGCATGTTTAAGTATTCCACATACACAGGGTAATGTAGCTAGATATAAGAAAATACGTGTATCATACTTAGATAGAGATGCTCTTAGAAGGAAAGAGAGGTTCACAGATTGGGAATCAAGAGAGATACAGCATGAGTATGATCATTTAGAGGGTATCCTATTTACAGACAAATTAGTAGACTAGAATATTTCTCTATTTCCATATACAATCAACTAGATATTTATATTTAAATACTGCTTACCATGAAAAAAATTCTTTTAATAGCAATACTATTTACTCTTTTCCCTATCTCAGTATACGCAGTAGAGGATACTACAGTTAGAGACCTTTTCTCACAATCTCAAGTGAATGCACAAGAGATAGAGGAATTAGAACAGATAGAGGAGAATAGGGTAAAGGGGTTTGAGAATCAACTAGGCTTTACTCTTCCACAGTATACAGATAATCCTAGCTATGTTATTACCTTTATAGATCCTTCACCACAAGCAAGTGGTGTTGAGATAGATATTGATGGTAAAGGGTTTAATAAAGTTACAAGTCCATACACTCTTCCAGCTCTTGGTATTGGACAGCATACTTTGAAATTTAGATTCAATGATAAAGATGGTAATGTACAGCTTTTAGAATACGATTTCATCGTTATACCTAGATCCCCTATAATTGCACCTCCAACATTTAACGATACTTCCATTACCATTAAAGGTAGTGGTCTTTCTAATTCAGATATTTTAATATTTTTAAACTCTAATACATTCAATCATAAGGATGTTGTACAAACAGATTCTAATGGTGATTGGACTCTTACTGTTACACCAGAGAACTCTCTAGTAGAGGGTATATACTCTGTTACTGCATATACTAGGAAGTATGGATATGCAAGTGAGTTTTCAGATCCTACAGTGTTTGAGGTAGGGGATAGTAATAAAGGTAACTCAGATAAGGATGTAAATCCCATATACTTCTCGTTTGCAGGCATCGAGATAGGGGATAGTATAGATATATTAAAGAGAAATCCTGATTTAATTGTTTTAATTACACTTCCATTCTTACTAGGTATTTCTTTAGCATTACTTCTTAGAAGTATTGCAAGGAAGAATAAGGAGGACTCTGTATATAAGAGAGTAGAGGGGGCTATAAAATCTGATAAGAAGAAAGAGAATGAACCTACCTTAAGAGAGATCTTTGAGGGGAAAAAAGAAGATGTAAAGAGTGAGAAGGAAGAAGAACCTATAAAGGAACAGGAAGATAAGGGGAAAAATGTTAAGAATGAGAAAGCAAAGAAGGAGAGTAAAGAGGAGAAGGTAATAAGTAAGGAGGAGTTTCTTAAAGAGTATAAGGATATAGACCCTGATGATAACACAGGTAAAGAGAAGAAGCTTCCTAAGATAAAGGTTACCTTGACTTCAAGAGAGGAGTAATTTCAAAAGATATGATAGAATCTTTTCCAGTAGCCAGGATGGTGAAATTGGTATACACGCTACGTTCAGAACGTAGTCCAAGCAATTGGATGGGGGTTCAAATCCCCCTCTTGGCATTACTTACTCCAGTATGCAATATCTTCAAATCTTTGATGAGGGAATATAATATTCTCTAAATCTCCAACCTTAATATCCTTCTTAACAATATACTTATAGTTGGGGTGATAGAGGAATATAACAGGAGCATCCTGTGTTAAGTATTTCTGAAAGAGAATATACTTCTCTGTTCTAACTTTTTTATCTGTAGTCCTTCTTGCATCTTCAAGTAAGATATCAACTCTCTCATATGAGTATCCTGAAAGATTTAAATCCGGGTAATTACTCTTAAGTGAGTGCCAAAGATTATACTGATCAGGATCAACCGTTGTAATTATTTCATACATTAGTAATTCAAAATCTCTTGTAGCAACTATCTCTTGTGAAAGCTGTGTATATGAAAGAGGCTCTAGATTAATCACTACTCCTTCATCTTTAAGCATATCTTTAAATATATTTGCTAAGTAATCATTAAAATCATTCTTGTAATAGCTAAGAGTAAAACTCATTATCTTTTTATCTTCACCCTCAAAGTACCCTGTGCTTTCATTCTTAATATATCCTGCACTCTTAAAATGTTCTGCTGCTTTCTCTAAGTTATGCTCATATACTGCAATATCCTTGTTATACGCCCATGAACTTTCAGCAATAGGGCCATTTGCAACTACACCAGATATTTCTGCCTCCTCAAGTAAACTCTCTTTATTGATTAAATAGTTTATACCAATTCTAGTATCCTTGTTTTCTAACTTCTCCTTCCTTGTATTAAAGATAATCATCCTTATTCTTGAATTAAGAACTGTCTCATACTCTTGATACTCAGGATATTCATTAGAGAAAGACATACTTCTGCTATCAACTCCACCCATAGCATCTAAAACACCATTTCTAAATGCACTCTCTAGAGCTTTATAATCAGAGTACAACCTATATACAATTGTATCTATCTTAGGGGTAACCCAGTAATATTCTGAAGCTTTAAGATATACAACATTAGGCTCAGATCTATATACCTTGTAAGGTCCAGACCCTATTGGATACCTAGTAAATGAGTTAAAGGGTATATCTGCTGTAGCTACTCCCTCTAATATATGTTTTGGTACAATATACTCTGATACTACCTCAAAGAAAGTAGAGTTACCCTCCGGCAGTGTAAATCTAAGCTTATCATCAGCAATCCTATTTATCTTTACATCAGCCAGAGAAGAACCTACAGTATCATACCCATGATCTCTTGAGAGAGTTTTTGCTAACTCGAAGGTAAATATTACATCATCTACTGTTAACTTCTCTCCATCTTGCCACTTATGATCAAGTGAGATAATAAAATCATATGTTTTTCCATCCTCTGCTACTATCCACTGTTTAGCAATGTTTGGTTGTGGAGTACCATCTTTAGCAATATCTATAAACTTTTCAAATACTAATGCCTGTATATCTTTATCTACAACGTTTTGAGAAATAAAAAGAGGATTGAATGAAGAGATAGCTCCTACATTACCCTCTACAAAAACTGATGTCTTTTTAGCAGAAAATACCTCAGCAAGGGCATCACTTCTTAGAAAGGTAAACATACCAAATCCAAGCAGTATGAAAATCAAAATAAAGCTTAAAGGAGATGATCTCTTAAATAGCTTAATAACATTCTCAGGGTAGTTCCAAAGAGTATCTCTTAGAGAAAATCTCTTCTTTTCAGAAACACCAACCTTAATAACATCATTAGATGGTTTCATCAGTTCAAATGCTTCTTTCATGGAGAGTTTGCCTCTTCTGCTTTTTTCTAAACCTTGCGTGGTCTTACTCATTATTTCCTTCTTAAGAATACTTAACTAATATCAATGATATTGTTACAAGTAGAAGTGTAAGAAATATTGTAAAATAGTATAGAAATCTTTCAAATCCTCTTTTAGTCCTATATACCTCTCCACCACCACCAAACATCTTACCTAATCCTTCTGCCCTATTTTGTAACAGGATAGAAACTACTACCAAAGTACAAACTATTAGTTGAACATAAAGCAGTATATTTTGTGTTATTGAATCCATGCGAATGATTATACTATATTATGAGCTTTTCTCAAGGACTGAGAGAGTTGATAGTAAAAATGATGTACAAATAGATGCCACTATCATTGTAATAGTAGGGGTCATCTCCATACTATT
>JBBADY010000065.1:0-3711 GCA_041656215.1 Candidatus Dojkabacteria bacterium
TTCCAGAGAAGATTACAGACAGTAAATACATATGTACATTTGATAAGTTCTATAACGACTATACTAAGATATATCCTCTTTCAGGTGGGTTATCTAATACTTTACAGTATGAAAATATTCTAAAGAAAAAAGATATCTTAGTAATGGAGGGTATGAGTAACATTATTAAAATCCTTGATGGCTTTAAAGATGGGTATTACAAGAACTATAAATTCCTAGATATTCTTACATGTGAGGGTGGGTGTATAAATGGGCCTGGTATAAACTACCAGTATCCTGTTAAAGAAAGAATTAAAAGAGTAAAGAAGTACAAGGAGTATGCAACAAGGTATGAAAAAGACTTAGGAAGAGCTGGTAGAAAGGTTGATGCTGAAGGTATTGATTTTAGTAGAAAGTTTGAAAAGGATATATAATCTTTACATTAATCTAACGTATACAGACAAATGAATACATACATGCAAGTAGCAGTAGATGAAGCAAGAAAGGGAATGAAGAAAGGGCATGGAGGACCATTTGGTGCTGTAATTGTTAAAGATGGAAAGATATTAGCTAAGGCACATAACAGTGTACTTAAAGATCATGATGCTACATGTCATGCAGAGATGAATGTGATAAGGATGGTAAGTAAAAAGTATAAAGATTTCGATCTCTCTTCATGTGAGCTGTATACAACAGGTATGCCTTGTAAGATGTGTGAGGCTGCTATTAATTGGGCTAAGATAAAGAAAGTATATTACGGTAATACATATAAGGATGCTTTTAATATGGGTTTCGATGAAGAGAAAGGTAATAATACAAAAGTAGAGATTGAAAGGATAGATAGT
The DNA here is from genome assembly GCA_041656215.1 of Candidatus Dojkabacteria bacterium. Lineage (GTDB taxonomy): Bacteria > Patescibacteriota > Dojkabacteria > SC72 > SC72 > UBA5209. The sequence continues at coordinate 825 of JBBADY010000065.1, forward strand.
TTTGAAACTGTAAAGCTTGTAGAAGAGTGGAATTTACTCTCTAAAAAGAGAGTTTATTAAAAAGTTTGACATTTAATCTCCCTCCCTATAATCTAATCAATAACCTATAAACATCTTGCACATGTCTAAATATATATTTGTATCTGGTGGAGTAATTTCTGGTATTGGTAAAGGTATATCTGCAGCTTCCATTGCTTTCATTTTAAAGTCTTACGGTTATAAAATAACCATGATAAAGGCAGATCCATACTTAAATGTGGATGCTGGCACTATGAATCCCTTAGAGCATGGAGAGACCTTTGTATTAGAAGATGGCTTTGAAACAGATATGGATATTGGTACATATGAGAGGTTTGTAAATGAATCATTCTCTAGACCTAACTCTATGACCTGTGGCGCTATCTTAGAGAAAGTAATTAAAGATGAAAGATCTTTAGCATATGATGGTAAGTGGGTAAGCTTAGATTACCATGTACCTGATGAGATAATTACATGGTTAAAGAATGTTTCTAAAAACAGTAAAACAGATATCACAATAGTGGAAATTGGAGGTACTGTAGGAGAGATTGGTAATGGGTTGTTCTTAGAAGCAAACAAGATAATGAAGATACAAAATCCCAATGATGTACTACATGTTCATGTCTCATATCTACCTGTACCTGGTACTCTTGGTGAGATGAAGAGTAAGCCTGTACAGATCTCTACTCAGCTTCTTAATGCTCACGGACTACATCCAGATTTCTTAATTGCTAGGTCTAAGGATGGCTTAGATGATGTAAGAAGAGAGAAACTTTCTAGATACTGCTTTGTTCCAATGGAAAATGTTATCTCTGCTCATGATGTAGATAGCATATATGATGTTCCTGTTAATTTTGAAGAGAGTAATGTTGGTAAGAATATTTTAAAGAAGTTTGGATTAAAGCCTAAGAAAACAGATCTAATGAAGGTTTGGATGAAAAAGACTCAAAGGATGAGGAAGTTAAAGAAAGAGGTTAATATTGGAATAGTTGGTAAGTATTTTAAGAGTGGTAAGTTTGATTTAAAGGATTCATATGTATCAGTACTAGAAGCTATTAATCATGCTAGTTGGGATTTGGGTGTTAAAACCATTATTCATTGGATTAGTGCTGATGATTTTTCAAAAAATAATGGATTACAGAAAGAGCTATTAAAGATGGACGGGATTGTTGTTCCCCAAGGTTGGGGTAGTAGAGGTGCAGAGGGTAAGATTAGGGCTGTACAGATTGCTAGAGAGAGTAAGATACCGTATCTTGGTCTTTGCTACGGTATGCAAATGGCAGTAATTGAGTATGCTAGGAATGTACTTGGTATTAAGGATGCTAACTCACAGGAAGTTAATCCTAAGAGTAAAGATTTAGTAATTCATTTAATGGAGAGTCAGAAGAAATTACTTAAGGATGGTAAATTTGGAGGCACTATTAGACTTGGGGCATGGCCATGTAAGATAGAGAGAGGATCTCTGTTAGAATCACTGTATATTAAATACAGCAATACACTCTTTCATAACCTACCTACTGTTATGGAAAGACATAGACATAGGTATGAGTTTAACAATGAGTATAAAGAGAGATTAGAAAGAGCAGGTTTAATCTTTTCAGGTAAAAGTCCTGATGGAAATTTAATAGAGGCTATTGAATTGAGTAAAAAGAATCATCCATTCTTTCTAGCTACTCAGTATCATCCGGAACTTAAAACTAGATTTATAGAGCCACATCCAATATTTATGGGATTTATAAAGGCAGCTATTAAGAAGAGTAGAATATAACTATTTTTTAATATATATCTTTATATCTACAGGAATACATCTATCTTCTGTTAAGATTACAGGATTAAAATCTACTGTATATATCTGAGGATATGTGACTAACATTCTCTGTACCTTATCTATTGTCTCTATTAAAGCCTCTTTTGCTAAAGGTGCTTTACCTCTATAACCGTTAATTACTTTAGAAATTTTTGTTCTCTCAAGTGCATTTTTAATATTACTAATACTCTCTGGCACTAAAATATGCTCTATATCATTGTATATCTCTGTATATATTCCTCCTTGACCAATTGCAAGAAGATGACCAAATCCAACACCTGTAGGTTCATATATATTAACATCCCCTTCTCTATTTGCACCTATGAAAAACTCTGCTTTAGGTTCTATCATTTCCTGTACTAGTATATCTGGTGTATTTCTACCCGTTGCTTTCTCTATACTTTCACTTAGTTCTACAAACTTACTTTGTAGTTCAGATACTGTTCTTATATCAAGAAAGAGTGCCTTAAAATCGGTCTTATGTGCTAAATCTTTAGAAGTAGCTTTAATAGCTACAGGAAAATTAGTTGTAGCAAACTGTATAGCTTCATCAATATTAGCTGTTATTAACTGATTAGGTAAATCAAGGGCAAACTCCTTAGCTATCTCCATTGCAATACTGTCATCTAATACTTCTAGTTGATCTGTAATTACCTCCTCTATATCCTTTTTAAATTTACCTTTACCTTTAAGTTCATTACTATCCCTTATGGTATATGTATTCTCATTTATTACATAGTTTGTTACCTTACTTATCAGCTTTACAGTATCCTCTATATTATTAGAAAAATACTGTCCATATGCTCTCAGTATCTTATTTCCATCCTCTATATCTTTACCTCCTAGAAAACACGAGAATATCGGCTTAGAAGTCTGTTTCTGTATATCTGCAATCACTTTTGCTACACCAGTAATATCTGTTACTAATTGTGGTGTTAAGATTAGTAGTAAAGAGTCTACATTAACATCCTCAAGAAGAATTTTAATAGCTCTTTCATATCTATCAAGTAGGGCATCTCCTAGTATATCTATTGGGTTATTAATATTTGCAAAGAGGGGTAA
>JBBADY010000066.1:0-3691 GCA_041656215.1 Candidatus Dojkabacteria bacterium
AATGGTGCTAGTATTACTGTCGAGTGGGTAAAAGCACATAATGGTGAATTTGGTAACAATATAGCTGATATCTTAGCAGTTATAGGTATGAACTATTCCAGAGAAAGAGTAGCTCATAATACATATAATGTTAATGAAGCTAAAGGATACTGGAAATCAGAAATCGATAAGCATCCTTTTATTAACTTTAAGCGTATTTACTTTAACTCAGTAGAACGGTTTAATGTTATTGGTCATTACTTTCAAGCTGATCCTGGTGGTGGTGATTTTACTATAGGTAAACGTATACCTGAAACAGGCTTTGCTGTTGTTAGACTCAAAGAGTGTGATCCTGTATTAGAATCTGTTAAGCAAAAGCAGTATGAGATTGCTAATGACTTTAATTCCATCATAATGATGAAATTAGATAATATCTATAATAAAGATGTTTACAAATACATTCAGGAACATGGTAAGTATTCACTTATCGGTAATTCTAACAATCTTAATGTAGAATTTCCTGATCGTAGACCTTTAGCTGTAGAAGTTAATCCTACTGGCTTATCTTTAAGAGCATTGGAGCATTTCAATCATCTTGAAGATATCCTTAATCGTTTCATTGACTACAAGGAGATAGGGCTTGATAATAGGGATAACAATATATTACTAAACAGTCATGATATTACTGATCATTTCTTCACTAGAGAAGAAAAATTAGTTAAGAAAGAGTCTATTAGTAAATATACATTACGTCCTGAATTCGGTGTAGGTTTCCGAGATACCTTTATTGATATAGAGGAAGATTACAATGGAGTAAGTCATAGTTTTAAAGTTCCTTTAATCCTAGGCACTGACCTACTTCCACGTAATAATCTTAAGAAGTTAGAAGATCATAAACCTACAATTCACTTAATTACTTGGAGAGAAAGTTCCAATTCTTTAAGGTATGCTACTATCATCGAGTGTGAAAGTGGCATTGGTCTGTGGTCAAACTTTTTTGCAGATAGGTTATTCTTTCAGCAAAAATAATTAAGGTTAATTACTATGTCAGCTGTCATCGAAAAGGGTAGACGGCCAGGTATAGTATCTAGATATTTCAGTAATGTAGCAAGAACCAAAACCCCTAGGAAAGTAAAGCGATTGATTTACTTGTCGACTATACTTGGTATGTTACAAAATCAGAAAGATCCAGATATTGAACTGGTTAAAAAACTCAATGAGATTTTTCAGGTAGCTAGAGATCCTAATGCTTATCTATTTCCTATGCATATTAGATCTATGATCTGGAAAGGTCATTGTGGAAGTACCATTAAGTTAGTTAGAGGTGTAGTACCTATTACTGAGATTAAACATCTTAGTCTAACTGATACAGATGCAACAGATATCGGTGTTTACTTTGCTGAACATTCACCTGAATGGATCAGATATGGATCTAATGATCTATTAATCAGCGATGTTAAGAAGATGTTACAACAGTTAATGGATTACAATCATCGACACTGTTTTACTTAAGCCAAAAGGCATAGACTCCACTGTAAGCTCACAAGGCTTACAGTGGAGTTATTATGTTTATTTACAATATATGTTCTAACTTTTCTACTAGCTTATTACAGCAGGTATTCATTTGCTCTACATGGTATCTATAGATAGAGATAAACTCTACATATTTACCTAGTTCATAAGCACCTTGCGATATGTTCATAGCAGCGTTACCACTAACCTTATCCATATCTTGAGATTCTACTTGCTTAACAACAAGGTCTAATAGTCTAACAGATTCATTCACAGAGCTAGTAATTTCTCTTAAGGAAGATTTCTGCTGATTCTTATTTAATTGCTGCATGGATCTAATAAGAGTATCCATGTCAGAAAATCTATGCATGACTTGTTTCAGATAAGCTTTAGATGTAGAAGCATTTCCTTTATGGAAAGCTTCTAGCTTCTTAGTCATTTCTTCTCTTCGTCTAGAGACTCTCTCAAAAAGATCTGTATAATCTTTAAGTGCAGTCTTACCTTCTTTATTAGTGAGGAAAGTCGATAAAGCAAAATTATACTCTCCTAGTATCTTGTTAGCTTCTTTGTGAACTTCTGGGGATAGTTCATTCAGCAATTGAACGTATTCTAAAAAGTTACCCTTGAAACCTTCAGGTATAGATACTAGTGTTTTATCGTAGTTAGAAAAACTAGCTTGCTTTAATTTGAATTTTAAAGTCATGCTAAGTTCTTTAATTATCTCTTCTTCAGTATCTAAAGATGTTTTTAAGTTATTATAGCTATTGGATAAAGTACTTAGCAGATTAGGTACTACATTTTTAAAAGTGTCTAATACATTAGCTATGAAATTAGCTTCTAATGCGAGTCTCTGCATCTGAGACTCAAGACTTATGGTACTCTTCATATTGAGTTCCAGAGGCAAAGCAGCCATATAAACTCCTGTCTAATAATGTAAGGTTGAAATACCACATACTGTGGCTTAAACTGTTAGTATCCCACTTAATTTGGATTTGTGCTTTTTTAAGAGGTTGTATTCATTGTATGAACGAATGACCTCTAGTATATAAGGATTAAAAATATATGCTGCCTCAGAACAATATAGAAGCTACAATGAATATTAAACTCCTTTATAATATTGGAGCTACTTTAGACATACCTACAGGTTATTATCTAAAAGGTAAATATGGTGAAAGTATACTACTTGGCGGTTTAGGTATGCTTACAGGTGTAGTTGGTGGTGGTAATATGTTTAAGTCTACTATACTACACTATATGTTACTTTCAGCAGTGAATCGTATTTCAGCATCTGTTCAAACTAGTGCTGTTACTTACGATACTGAGATTAACATTCACGAACCTCATCTTCGTATGTTTACAAATAGATTCAGTAATCTTAAAGATAAGGATTTATTTGCAGATGGTACTTGGACTATCACTGATAAAACTGTTTACTATGCTGATGAGTGGTGGGAATTACAGAAGCAGTATTGTAAAGATAAGTTAGCTGGTAAAGAAAAGCTTTTTGTAGATACTCCATTTCTTACTAGAGATGCTAAGTCTTTACTTAAAGTTATCGTTCCTACATTCGGTCAAGTAGATAGTTTTAGTGACTTTGAAACATCTGATGTTGGTAAGATTCAAGATGAGAATGCGTTAGGTGATAGTGGTGGTAATACTATCCATATGCGTCAAGGTTTAGCTAAGACTAGGTTCCTTATGGAAGCTCCTAGAGTAGCTGGTAGTGCTAATCACTTTATGTTGTTAACTGCTCAAGTAGGTGAGTTTCTTAATGTAGGAGCTAGTCCATATGCTCCTCCTCCACCTAAGCAGTTGCAATCTATGGCAGCTAATCAGAAAATGAAAGGTGTAACTGGTAAGTTTACTTTTCTTATGAGCAGCTGTTGGCAATGTATTAAAGCTGCTCCTTTATTGAACTCAGGAACCAGAGGTCCTGAGTACCCTAGGAATAGTAATGATAATGTATCTGGTGATACTGATCTTAATATTGTGACTATTAAACAGTTACGTAATAAGTCAGGTCCTAGCGGTATAACTTTAGATATCATTCTTTCACAAACTGAAGGTGTGTTAGCTGAGTTAACTGAATTCCATTACATCAAAGAGAATGGTAGGTTTGGTCTTGGTGGTAATGTACAGAATTACTATCTAGAATTATTACCTGATGTTAAGTTATCTAGGACTACTGTAAGAGGTAAAC
>JBBADY010000067.1:0-3688 GCA_041656215.1 Candidatus Dojkabacteria bacterium
GATAATGTCTGATATAAATATAATACCCTCAATGAACACCCCATATCTATAACTTGACTAATTTCTTCTTCTGACATTTCTTTCTGATACTTTTTTCTTAACACCATACCCATTACACTACATATCGCATCAGGATGAAATCTATCCTGTCTCATATACCCCACAAATGCTGATAAGTGTTCTTCATCGGTCATCCTTTCATTATATCTATCAGATAAAATTTTGTCATAATCAGAATAAGAACCTACGAAACTTGTACCTTTAATTAAAAACCATACTGGTGCATACAACTCTGCTTCAACCAAACTACCAATACACCAAGATGTTATATTGTTTGTTTTACATACATCAACTATATCTTCAGGATTTTCTACATACAAAATAGTGTAACCATCTTTCTTATATACTATCTCACCTAACTCTAACGATTCCTTCATTAATCTTGTATTTTCTTCTCTCTCTGCTATCTTACTAGTAAATTCTGACAAATCTGATACTATTGCATCTAAATCACCTTTATACTTGAATAAATCAAATCCCTTAGGAAAATCAGGATATTTCCTTGCCTTTAGATATGTGCCAAGAATACCTTTTACCCTAGTTAAATCTACGTCATATAGTAAATGTAATTGTAATATCCAAGGTGTAAAGCTTGCTTTATCACCTGTTGGATCATATTGATTAAGTTCCCTTATATTTGTTTCTATATCAGTATCACTTAATTCTGGATAGTATCTCTTATACTGCTGGACTAATACTGGCAATCTTGAAGTTAAATCCGATGTAATACTTCTACTACTTAATTTAATGTTATCTATTAGGTTCACTATTAATATCCTTTAATTTTTTACCCAGTACCTTCCCAAACTGAAGTTCCCTTCTTTCAGCAACTATATCGTTATACTTATTCATTAACAATATAACTTGTTTTTTAGGCATAGATTCCCTTTCTAACGTTCTAGATTGATCCCCTACCTCACCCCTTACTATATACCATCCCTCCACACCTGTAGTATCGGGTCCCCTAACATTATTCCTATAAATAGCTGTATTAAGAGATTGTAACCCATAACCTAAAGTTTTTATTGACAATGAAGTATTAGAAAACATATCTGCTTCCCCACGTGTTATAGGGATGTCACCTTCATACATAGATGACTTTGGTAAAACCCATTCCCACCAACGAAAATCGTCACCTTTTTTATATATTTCTATATCTATTAAAGATCTACCTTTACTCCTACTACTTAATTTTATACTGGTGTTACCTTTATTATAAGCACTATACCCATCTACAAGAATTAAATTTTCATAATGTGTGGTTCTTACCTCATTCCCTTCTCTTAATATACGTAACTGCTTACCATTACTTACAGGAAGCATAAATATATCAGAACCTTGTATGTCTACAACTTCATATATATCATTAGGTGTAATTTTATATTTAAAAAGAATCTCTTCATAATTCTCTTTCAAAATTCTATATGCATATTCCTTAAATCTAACGTGATCTCCTATACCTATACCCCTATTGCTTAACCTGATGTTCTTATATTGCATACCACTACACATACCCAGCATGCTCTCCCTCAACATAGCTTGTACATATAAAGGATACGCATTAGATATTGTAGTTAAAGCTTCTAAGTCAGTAGGGTCTAAACGATTCCTGTGCTTCATCAGTAAATCTGATGCAGCGTAAGAATAAAGCTTTTTAGCATCTATATATTGTTGTCTACTTGCTTCAGGATCGTTATACCCTTTAATAATGATTTTACCCATTTGCCGAACATTTTCTTTCCCCATACCCTCGTTCATAGCTATATTACCTAAAATAATAAGTAGATGTATACCCGTAAATTCATTCTCTAACCTATCTAAAACCACCTTAATCTGTTCAGGGGACATCTTTATATTCCTACATGCATGGGATATTAGTATATAACTTTGACTTTCAGCAAGAACTTCGTCTAGCCCTCCCTGAGGATTACTACGTGACTGAACATTTAAAGATGGATCTAATGACCAAGATTCGCCAGCGTCAAGCGCACTTGATACCCATAAATCTATATCGTCTTGTGATAAAGTATCTTTTCTTTCTATGTATAACGATTTTAACCCTTTACCATTAGATATTGCGGTATCAAGCAATTCACCTTCCTGAAAATATCTGCCTTGATACTTATAGAAATCCTCAAAAGGCTCATGTTTAGGAAATTCCATATCTATATCAGGTATCTGTAACCCCATAATCCTAAAAAGTTGTTCTTGTGTAAATTCTGTTTTTTGGTTTCGCATAATGTATCTTATTGTATTAGGCTTATTATAAATATCCTGATTCCTAACATTAGCTTCCGCCTCATCTATAGCGTTATCTATCTGTTGCGGAGTAACCGTTTCGTAAGTATGCTCTAATTTATACAATGCCCCCTGTAACCCTATATTAGGTAACAAAGATTTCATCTCTTGATACATACCCTCAGATATAAACGTGTTATTTACGTCAGAAAAATATCCCTTAGGCGCCTGAAACAATATATAAGGCGCAAGGTTTTTATGTATTAAATATAACTGCTGCCCATCTGACGTATAAACTTTATAATACTTTGGATCTTTAACACACAACTCTGTCCCCCTACATAACTTTGCTGCCGCTTCTGCTGTTGTTAAATGTGTAATTGTATAAGGCTCTTCATTATACACTACATTACTACCTTGCTCTATAAGCGTATCTTTAGTCTCCTTTCTACTCATACTTCCCTCAAGGGGTACTATAACATTTACTAAATCTGCTAACGTTTTATATGACATAATATCTTTATTCATAGATATATTTCTCATACCTTTTAGCCGATGGAATTCTGTTAATTGTTTTAATGTTTCCTGTTTATCATCTGGAAATACTGATGTACCATTAATTCTATTACGTATTATCCACATAGTATATGCACCTAACGCACCTGTGGGGTCAGCTTTATTAAGCTCATTTATCTCTGCATCTATCTCTTCATTTAATTTAGTAACTCCCTCTTTCCTTTCATAATATCTACTTAACATATTCCGTAACATATCCCTGCTACTCTCTAAATCCGCTTGAATATATCTATTATATATGTCAATATAGGTAGAACCATAATCTTGCTTAAAATCACTAATTACGCTTGATTTTGGCATACATAGATAGTTATGTTGTGAGTAATTACTTCTACTACTGAGTTTAACTCTCGCAACTATTGGTTCTTGCGCAAACGCTATCCCCGTATTTATAAATGAGTATAACGCCACAATAACACCGAATACATTCTTACAACCAGGAAATGTTACAAAATCTACATCCACTAATGTATATCCTGCCTCCCGCATCCATTCTTCATCTAATTGTCTATACGCTACATCTGTTGCGTAGTCTTTCCATATAGATATAGGAGAATTTATAGATGGACCACGCCAGCCAGGACTTTCTATATCGTTATAAGATACACTTTCTACATATACTAACCTGCCATCACCCAACTCATGTATCCCTTCATTATATTTGTTTATTATATCTCTATGTAACTCAGTAAATTGTATTACAAGATACGCTAAACCATATTGTGATGCGATATTACGGAATTTTTTACTTGTTCTACCCATTATATCCTCTGGGTTATTAGTTGGATCTTTATGTTTATAGAATATATGGTTA
>JBBADY010000068.1:0-3681 GCA_041656215.1 Candidatus Dojkabacteria bacterium
TCTTCCATATATATACTCTATTGCATACTGTTTATAGTTAATCTTTCTCTCTAATTTATCAAAATATATAAAGGAGATGGATATACCATTTGCTCTTTCTTCTTTAAAGCTACCTACTCTCCATTTATTCTTTAATTCTACCTCCCTAAAGTCATCCCTCTTACCATTAGGTATCTCTTTTGCAATAGCTTCTATTCTATTTTCAATACTCTTACTTATATCTCCATTACTCTGTATTGCAAATACTGTATTACCAGATATAAATCTATTCTTAAAAAATCTTTCTAAATCCCCTACCCCTATCCTCTCTATATCCTTTTTCTCTCCTAATACATCATATTTAAACTCATCCTGTATATCTTTAAAAAGGAACTCTAAACTCATTAGATATCCATCTTTCTCTCTCTTAGCCTTTCTACTCTTCTCTGCAAGTATAATGCCTCTCTCCTTCTCCATTTGGTTTGAGAATTTCTTCTTAGGGAATTGTAATACACTTTGTAATCTCTCAAGAACTCTTAAATTACTCTGTTCATTAGCATGACATGTAAAATATATATTCTTTCTAGTAGTATATGCATTTGTATATATAGCTGGTTGCTCTTTACTACCCTGCTCAAACCTATCTATTTCTGATTTACTCTTAAAGGTAGAGTTAGGGTTAAGTAACATATGCTCTAGAAAGTGTGCTGTACCCTTAGGAACATCCTCTTTTATCTCAAAACTACTTCCTGCTTTAAATATTATTGCAAAATCAAAATCTACAGTTGCAGGATTATCTAAATGTAAAAGCTTAATACCATTCTCTAACTCATATGTCTTGTATGTAATGTTATTATATTTATTACTAAACTGGGATATTAATTTCATATGTGTATGTTTAAGTTTAATTCTACCTGCTATTATTACATATGAATGATAGTAAGGATATACTTAAGGAGTTAAAATTACTCTCTAACAATCAGAAGAGAGAGTTCTTTCCTAAATTTTTTAAAACAGGAAAAGGAGAGTACGGTGAGGGGGATATATTTTGGGGTGTTACAGTTCCAAATATTAGAGCAGTAGCTAAAAAATATTACAAAGAAATTCCATTAGAGCAACTTAAAGAGATATTAAATCATCCAGTACATGAGGTTCGTTTAACAGGCTACATTATTCTTACATACAAGTTTGAAAAAGAAGATATTGATGGTAAGAAAGAGATCTATACCTTCTATATTAACAATCTAAAGGGGTGTAATAGCTGGGATATTGTAGATCTTTCATGTTACAAGATATTGGGAGAGTATCTATATCTCTCTAATGGGAGTGTAGATATTCTATATGATTTTGCTAAATCAAATGAGTTATGGTTAGAGAGAATTAGTACTGTCTCTACATTTGCCTTTATTAAAAGAAACGAGTTTAAACATACATTACAGATATCGAAGATATTACTTAAAAGTGAGAAAGATTTAATACGCAAAGCCATAGGGTGGATGTTAAGAGAGGTTGGTAAGAGAGATATTGATGTTTTAAGAGAGTTCTTAGATGAGAATATTAAAGATATTTCTAGAACATCACTTAGATATGCAATAGAGAGGATGAGTAAGGAGGAAAGAGAGAGCTATTTGATGCTCTAATTGATATTATATTATATCAAAAACAGTGAATGTATACAATATTGACTCAATTGTATCTTTACTGTTAAAATTCGTTTGTTAAATTGCCATAATTTTGCAATGTCAAAGAAAAAACCCTTATCATTTAAAGACTACATAGATATCTCTATCTGGTCTTTAAAGATTAATTGGAAGATGTCTCCATTTATTACAGTTACTACATTCTTTACTACGATATATAGGAATTTAACAGGTTTAATAAACATATATATTGTAGCTAGAATCATTGATGCTTTAATACGACTAATTGGCACACCTGATGCTAACTTAGGAAGCATATTACCTCTTGTTTTACTATTAGGTTTAGTTCAGCTATTTACAATAATTGCTAATAACTTAGATAGCTATATTAATAGGTATAGAAGAAGGCTATCACAATCATATATGGCTCAGATAGAGTATGAGAAGATAGCGCAATTGGGTGTTCAAACAAATCAGTTACCAGATGTTGCTAATAAAAGACAGATTGCTCATGATTGGATAAGTGGAATAACAGATGTTAATCAAAATATTGTTAGAATTATAGCAGCCATTATTCAAAGTTTAATATCTGCATTGATAGTCTTTAACTTCTCCCTATGGATAGGGTTTGCAGTTATATTCATAGCAATGCTTTCTTATTTACAAAGTAGATACTACTATAGAAAAGACTTTGATTGGCAAACATCTGATGGTAATGCACAAGGGAAAAGAAAGTCTTGGTGGATACACTCTCAACTCTCAGATCCAGATGCACTAGATGAAATTACATTGGTTGGAGCATATAAATATCTTGATTTAAAGTTTAGAAATTTCTTTGATTACTTTAATGGAGGTTACAAGAAGATATTAAAAGCAGATGTATTAACTACCTTTGTTGTAGATTTACTAAATCTTTTTGTAGTTATAGGTGGATCTATTCAGATATTCTTAATGGCTTTAAGAAAGACAATATCTATTGGTGATACTACATTCTATGTAGGAGCTATCAACAACTTCTACGGTGGAGTATCTTGGCTTTCTGCAGAGCTAGTCCTATTCGCTGATCTTGTTATGAAAGAGAAAGAGGTATATGAATTTTTTAAATTAGAACCGGAAGTAAAAGATGGAGATATTAAAATGGAGAGATTGATTACTCCACCCTCTGTCGAGTTTAAAGGAGTTTCATTCCACTACCCTAATTCTAAAAGAAATATATTAGAGAATTTCTCTTTTAAAATCTCTACAGGAGAGAAGATTGCTATTGTAGGTGAGAATGGTGCAGGTAAATCCACAATAGTTAAACTTCTTTGTCGTATATATGATCCTCAAAAGGGAGAGATATTAGTAAATGGTATTAATCTTAAAGAGCTCACTATTAATGATTGGTACAAGAATGTAGGTGTTCTTTTTCAAGATTTTAATTTCTATGGAAATCTTACTGTAGAAGAGAATATATATATTGGTAAATCTATAAAGGAGATGGACAGGGAGAGAGTAATAGAGGCTGCTAAGAATGCTGATGCTCATGATTTCATTCTTAAGTATGAAAAGAAGTATAAAACCGTTATGAGTGAGAGATTTGAGAATGGTATAAAGCCAAGCAAGGGACAGAAACAGAAGATAGCTATTGCAAGATTCTTCTATAGAGATGCACCATTTGCAATATTTGATGAACCTACAAGCGCTATAGATGCAGATGCTGAGTATAAGATATTTAACAGGATATACAATTTCTTTGATAACAAAACGGTTATGATTATCTCTCATAGATTCTCTACTGTTAGGAATGCAGATAGGATAATAGTAGTGAGAGATGGAAAGATTATTGAGGAGGGTAATCACAGAGAATTAATAGAGATAAATAGAGTATATGCAGATAATTTCAGAAAGCAGGCAGAGGGATATGCTTAATTGCATTGTTGTAGTATAATCTGGGCTGTTGTTTTTTTACCTTTATTCCTATGGAACCTAAAGAAGATATACAATTTAGAAATGAAATAATAGAGTCAAAGGTACTTGAGTCTTTCAATAATATAGATTTACTCCTTGAAGATGAACATAG
>JBBADY010000069.1:0-3604 GCA_041656215.1 Candidatus Dojkabacteria bacterium
ATGAATACTTGTATAAACATGGATATAAATATCACATAAACAAGTATATTTTAAAGAACTAGTTTCTATAAAAGAAACATAAAAAAGATATAACTATCTCTAACAATGTATCTTCTATATTTATGGAAAAATCATTATTTATTAAAGAGCAGGTTATTATTTAACTATTTAATTATATCAAATATATACCCTAGCTGTCAATACTATGGGGTACAATATATGTACCCCATATACTGATTAATTGGATAAACTCTTAAAGTACTTACCTGCTACTATCAATAATGCACCAATACCAAAAAGTACTAATGCTATGAGGGCAGATACAGTGTAAGAATCTAAAACAAAACCTGTATCAACAGGTACATGACCGTAAGGGTCAGGTGTTCCCTTTGCCATCAACATTGATGTGTTAGCAAATAATATACTAACAGAGAGTACCAATATTGAAATATACTTTTTCATATTGGTATATATTAATAATTTAAAGAACATTAAATAATTACAGTAGTATTATACTATGGGGTGACCATGAAAGTCAATTCCCTACTCTTTCCTAAATTGTAAACAGGTTAAGGTAAATGTATAACTTCTATTTCAGTTAGATTGAATCCTGGCACATGAGGTCTAATACTATTATGCAAATCAGTGATTATTTGATTTTTAGCTCCATCTGTAAAAACACCTTCGAAACCATTGAAGTACTTATTTACTAGTTGGTCTTTTGTAATAGGATTTGATCCTCTTACTAAGAATGTTACCTTAGCATTGCCATTATCATCAGGATCATTATGACATGAAATTATGTCAAATTGGCTAAGATCTGGCATCACTTCTGAACCTATTGTCCAATAGTCTATGAAGATTGCGTCCTGGTTACGTTCTTCTTCTACTCCATCTACAATTATAGTCTCCCCTATTACAAAGTTTTCTTCATTTGCTCTAACACTCTCTTCTATCTCTTTGGTAATTTGTTCTATATTTTCTTCGGTAAGTTCGCCTGTATATCCATTAAAGAATGAACCTGAGAGGTCTGCTTGTGTTCTTCCTTTATTATTAATATGAAGGAATAGTGTGGAGTAGCCATCCTCATTCATTACTGTGTGTCCTGTTATAATAGGGATGTTTGATGGGTTAGGTTTTCTTTCTTCATCTGTTTCTGTAGTCCAGTATTCAGTATGAACAAGTCTTTCCTCTACAGTATATAGACCTTGTGCTTCTGTTTCTGTCTGAGTATCCATATCTTCTGGTATAACTGAAGAATATTGATTAGGTTCATCATCAGTATGTAATTCATCGTTATTACTTTTACCTTTACATGCACCCAAAGATATAGCTGCAGCTGTTAATCCAAGCCCTATTTTTGCATAGGTAGGCATTCCTCCTGAAGATTTACTAGATGTGTTGGGAAGTTCTGTATTATTACCTTCCATTATTTTATCATTTAAAATTTAAATAAAATAAATGGCAGATTTCTTTATATAACTACATTTTATCAAAAAACGCCCTACTGGTCAATCTTATGGGCTAACGAACATCTCTTTCTTCTAATAGTGATACTCTCTCATCAAGTGGTTTGTTATCTAAAGCAAAAGCTACAGCATTGTAAGCAATAGCAGATACTGTAGGAAAATCACCTATATAAATAGGTATAGGCATAGACTCTTCTATATCTCCATTTGATAATGATTCACATAGAGCTAATATGCGTCTTGTTCCATCTATAACTTGACCGCAAGAGTATGGTAATACACCCCTCTCATTGAGAAGTATTAAAGGTGTTTCAGGAATATCATTGTTTTCAGGAGTTCTACATATTAATGCTAGATCTTTGTTAATTGTATCTAGGTCCCGAAGTAATTGTTTGTTTAAGTTTGGTAAATTATCTTGTCTCAAATTTTTAAGAGCATCAGTCATGGTTTGTACTCTAGTATTTTGGTGGTACACCCTTCTCCATAACAATAGAGTGAGGTGCCCTGAGTCTCCATCAAGTATATCTGAACGATTATCTACTCTATAACCAACATACATCTGAGGATTCATATCCCATAATTCTTTTACTGTGATAATTCTCTTCTCCCACTTCTTGGCTAGCTCTCCTGGGATGGGGAACCTTTGGTCAGTACCCTTACCCTCTTGCATTTTGTAAAAGCTTTCTTTAACAATTCTTTTCTCTATATTTTCCATACGAAGAATTATATCATTGAGCATCCCCAGAGGCAACGCTATGGGCTGGTGGGGGCATAATGTGCATATCTAAATAGTCTGTTAGGTGAATTGTAGTACATGCATGTATAGAGTATAAGGTCTGCATCAGTTTCTTTTACAAAAGTAGACTCATCCATATCAAAAATAGTATACACATACTCTCTTTGATTCCACACTATTATTATATTATCCCCTATCTGTGTATTTGGAAGATTAAAGAAAGAAATGGAATTTCTCTTCTCTGTTGACCATGAAGAATATCCGAATCTATGAGATGCAATTAAAATAGGTCTAAAAGATTCTTGTAAATACCTGCTTTCAGGATTAGCATAATCGGGAACAATCCAAGGTCCTTTATCGAGTGCTACATTCGGATCCTCATCTGTATATATTTCTGCGTTTACCCCTATTTTAGGAATATATATCCTGTTTTCCACAGGGAGTTCAGGTTTAACATCTGGCAGTACAAGAAGATCTTCCTCTTCAGGTGGCTCCTCTACTACAATCTCTTCTCCTTTCTCATCTGCATAGATGGATTGCGTAATTGTTTCTTTCTCTGTTTCAGGACTGTTAAGTGAAAGTAAATTCAGTATCAAAGGAAGCTGAGGGTATGCTAGGAGAACTACAGCAGAAATACAGAAGAAAACACCTACTCCAATGTATATATTTCCTACTTTTCTCTGAATCATTTTTAATTCTTACTTCTTAAGTATAGTTCTAATATCATACCACTATTAATCATCTCCTGTGCATTTTCCCTACCAATATATCTGTAGTGCCAGCTTTCATAACCATATCCAGTAATACTCTCATACCCCTGCGGATAGGAGATAGCAAACCCGTATTTATGTGCATTTTCAGCTAACCACTTACTAGCTTTTGTAGAGGCAAATGTTCCCCCTAGCCCATCCCTTATCTCGCTTGTACTAAAATCTATTGTAGTTCCTAATTGATGTTGACTATGGCCTGCTCTAGCAGATATTTTATCAGCAGCAGCAACATTACCCCCATTAACACTTAACCAATGATTGTATGTACCTATCTGTGTATTGTAAGACCTGTATGCAGATCTCACACTTAAATCTATATTGTCGGCAACGGCACTATTAACTAAATCTTGCAAATCACTGATTAATATTCTTCTTAGAAGAAATTCAACACTGTTTACGCATCTAATGTTAGTAACGCTAGCGCATACGCTTATTAGATCTGAGGGAGCATATGTACTAGGTAATTGGTATTTTTTGTTTACTAAGACTAGAAGGTCATCTCCACTTCTTGTAGCTTGTTCAATATCATTTGGGTATGACCACCAAGCATTACTAAGTCCAGAATCTGTCTTACTTACTGCTTTGGCTGGTTTTAATTCTTCTAATCTAATATCTTCTTCAAGAAAAAT
>JBBADY010000070.1:0-3554 GCA_041656215.1 Candidatus Dojkabacteria bacterium
AGGAGAACTTATGAAAGATTTTGTTGCTTCTGGTTGGGCAAGAAAGTATGGAGATATTGAAGCTCAAAAAGCAGTATATGGTGTAAGTATTGCATCAAAAACAGGTAAACCTAAAGATGAAAGTTACGGAGTTGGAAGGGCTGTAGGACAGTACTTTGCAGGTACAGGGGAAGGTACAAGAGCAAGTAGTGCTGAATATGAGTTTATGCATAACAGAAGCTTCGAGCTAGTAAGAAGAAAAATGTTCTCTGATGATAAATGGAGTGCAATGTCAGAGAGTCAAAGAGAGGAGTTCTCAAAGTCTTTTTTTAAAGAGAACAGTTGGAAAAAAGTCAAAGGGCGGGAGACTCCAGATACATCTCTTCAACAGTTTTTACTCTCTAACTTCAGCAGAGATGAAGCTACGGAGATGTATAAAGCATATATTAGCTCTGTAGGGTCAGATATAAAAGGGAGAAATATTGCAGATCCAAAGAAGTATATTAGTCTGGAGAAGGATTACTTGGATAGTAACATTAAGAACTTACAACAGAGTGGTCCTCTTACTTTAGAAGACTACAATAGATTACAGGTATACAAGAAGACAAAATTTTTACTAGAAAAAAGAGCGGGTGAAAAGTCCTTACGTTCAGAATTAGAAAGGATAAAGGGAGAAATTTCGACAACAAGTGATGCTAACTATAGAGCCCAGTTAAAAAGGGAATTAAAAGACACTAAAAATGCTCTTAGGATACTAGGAAGTGGTAATATCGCAGAGAAGATTGGTCAAGCAGAGGGGTATATTAATTCTTGGAATGATGTATATGGTCGTAATGGTACTGCCCTGCTGGCAAGTGTACTCGGAGGAAGTTTCTTTGATCCAAACTCTAATATGATTCTTAGACCTACCCGCAGATTAGACTTTAAAGATAAAAAGGCAGGATATGAAGCTAATATATATATAGCAGATAAATCAAAGTATGGCTTAATAAACTTACATAATAGTATTGGTACAGGAATCTACTATATGACTCCTGCCTCTGTTTTTAAAACACTTTTTGTTAATGGTGAGGGTTTTTACTACCTTCTATACAAAAATATTGAAAAGAGGAAGGATCTTGCAGATCTGATGAAGGGGACTTTAGGAAAAGATGAATATACATCAGGAGACCTTTTTTCAATGTATCTGAATGAGGATTGGGATTCATTCTTGACCAAATATGGCTCTAAATTTGGGAAAGAAGATATCAAAGAATTTGAGATGTTTTTTAAATCAAACAAGAATCTTAGATCTCTCTCAAAGGTATTCAGTGGTCCAAGTAGAGTTAAGCAGGCAATTCAAAATAGGATAAACTCTTGGACAGAACCGTGGAGACAGAGATTTGCAGATAAGTTTCTCATGCGTTTTGTTAAAAAGTATGGGGCAGGCCCGCTCTTAGAACAGTGGATTGCTAAGGGAGGTATAAATGTAATGTTTAGATCCTTAGCAACGGCAATAGCAGGGGCATTAGGTATTGCTACTGGACCATTGGGATCCCTTATTGTTATGGCTATTACAGATGTGGCTACTAAGTTTGCAATGAAAGCCTTTGCTCAAATGATGATTATTGGAAAGTATATGCTTTTTGGAATAGTAGGTCTTGGCTTTTTGATCTTCTTTTGGGCTAGTAGCTCTGTAAAGAGTTTTAATAGGACAAACCTCTCATATCACAATGAAACCCCAGGATCAATAATTCAATGTACAGTATATGAAGAAACAGAGCTTGAAGAGGGAGATACCCCTTGGGGAGACACAATTATACCGCCTCCATCTGGAGAGAGCTGTGTATTTGGTGCAGGCTCTTTTGGATGCTCTCAAGGTTTTAACGATGTAGATGGTTGGACTCATCAAAGAACCTCTCATTTAATGCCTGTAGACTTAACATCCGTAGGATATATATATGCTCCTCAATTTTGTAGTACAGGTAATTGTAGTATTACAAGAATTGCAATGATTAATTGTGGTGATGGATCTAATGCAGGAGGTATAGTAGAGTTAACTGCTACAAGTGGAGGTACTACATATCTCTTCAAACTACTACATGTAAAACCTTTAGCAGGATTAGGTGAGAAGCTCTCAGGAGGGCAGGCTGTTGCAGTAGTTCAAGAATCTCCTGAGGTAGAGAAAGGATGGTGTTGGACTGGTAAGCATTTACACTTAGAAACAAGACAGAATGGTGCAGTAGTAGATCCTTTGAAACTACTTCAAAGTTTTAGCTGTGGAGTACCTGATGAGTCCAGTTGTAGTAGGCCAAAACCTAAGTTATAAAACTAAGATATAATGAAAATACAGGGAAGTAGAAAGAATGCCTTCTATATTCTAATAGCCTTTATAATTATCATCTCAGTAGTGCTCCTAATAGTACTTAACTCCCTTTATGCAAAAAAATATCCAGAAGAACCAATTAAGATGAAAAACCTTGGTAAAAGTACTCAAGAAATAGATATATCATCCTTAAGTAAAAAGATTGAACAGCAAGATATACCTGTATATTTTGTACACCCAAGATTACATATATCAAATGTAGAGAAAATGATAGATAAAATGGGGTTGTCTTTAAGAAGAGAAGATATAGTTAAAGATAGCTACATTCAATGGAGTGATGGGGAGAATAGCTTTACATATGACTCTGTACAAGACACGGTATCGTTTCAATTAACAAGAAGGATATCATTAGAAAGAGGAGTTGGAGCTTTTAAAGATATATTTGAAAAATATCTAGGAATAAACCATGAGTATGTTTTAATTAAAGAAAGAAAGAGTAAAGATGGAGGAGTAACTTACTACGCTTCTCGAACTCTAGATGGTATTCCTGTTCAGTTTGGTGCTAACTATGAATACTCTGAGATTTTAAAATTTAATAAAGAGGGAGTTTTAGAATCAGGACAGTTACTATTAGCAGAGTTTGAGAAGTATGATCTATATGTTCCAACCATTACCAATGATGAGTTAAAAGCGTATATAAATGCAAAAGATTATCCAAAAGAACAGTATATAGATAGCTCTATGTTAGTAGAAACACTTAATCTTAACTACCTTGATGATAGCTGGGGAGAGATAGAGGATACTTTAGATGAATGTAAGGCTCAAGATTTTGAATATATATTTCTTTACAAAAATAGTAACCAGGGATATCTTTTACCTGTAATAAAGATATCTGCTAATTGTAATGTTAGTAGTAAAGGTTCTGTATATACTGTACCTGCAACTTTCTATGTTAATGGGGTAGACCCTAATTATGTGACTTTGTAAGCATCTTTTGTGGTACAATATTGAAATGAAAATATTCAGATTAATTACAATTCTCTTTGTTACACAGCTCTTCCTCCTGCTTCTTGGCAGTACTACCTACGCTATGGATATTACTACCAGAGAAGATCTTAAATTAGATAATACTCTCTCTGAAGATGAGTCACTCTTTACACAACCTCAGAAGGTATATATTACTCAAGTGAAAAGTTTAAACAAAGAGCTTAAGAATGATAGTCGTGCATGGATAAGGTCAATATATTACTACAGTATTACAAGGTTAAAA
>JBBADY010000071.1:0-3550 GCA_041656215.1 Candidatus Dojkabacteria bacterium
CTTATATTATATAGATTTTACTATTGGAAGATAGTTTTCATTCCAACTTAAATTATGATGAAGGTTTAATTACCTCATCAGATGAAGAGGAAGGTATATTTTTTCTACAGGAATTGTTGAGTTTTTGATAATCATTCTGTAAAAGCTCTATTTGAGTTCTAGCTTCCACTAACTTGCCAGCTATTGAATAAATCCTTTCCATTAAGAATAAATTCATACCTAAGGTTAATACTATCATACATAGTACCATTACCTTTCTGGTATTGAATTCGTAACTGGTGAAATTATGTTCTTCTTTGGAATCAAATACGATTTCTCTAAAGAAGCTTAAAAATGTTGATAAAACTTTAAATACCACTTTAGTAAATCCCTTTTAAAGAGAGATTGGAAATATGAAACATCTTAAAGGCTTTGTAACTATAAGTCAATATATAAATAATACACCTGGAGTTATAGCGCCTTTAGGTGAATTATCAACTTGGTCTTCTACTTACAGTAAAGAGAAAGGCGAATATCAATTCTCTGATGTTCCCGGTTACAAACTCATTTCATTCAAGAGTGCTGACGATGTATTAGGACAATTGGTTCCAGTAGATTCAGCTTTAGCTAAACAGACACTAGAAGTAGTAAGGGAAGCTGTAGCATATGCCGTAGCTAATATTAGACCTTATGATTCATTAGATTTTAGAAACACCTTATTATCAACTTTCTTCTCTAGGATAGGTGATCTTAATTTTGGTAGCTTTGTAGACAATGGTTCTATAGCTTTACCTGAATGGATGAGCTGGACTAGTCTGGAAACTGGCGGTGATACTGTTAAGATATGGACTTCTGATGCTTCATTTAGAGACCAGTATGATGAATATAGCATTACAGTTATACCACCGCTTGATATACTAGATGATTTCTTTGGCACTTACCATACAGTAGTACCTAAGCTAGAAGATAGAACATTAGCTGATCTATCAGATATTATTCAAATCACTAAGAATACTCAACCAGAGACTTATCTTAGGATTTTGAATTTTGATTTCATGAATCTATTAAGTCCTACTCTTAAATATACTACTAATTGGGCAGTGTTAGTATATGGTAAGAACGGTGATAACATAGACGCTATCAAAGACGCTATAGTTGAATATGTCTTAGAGAACAGCACATATACAAAAGAAGAATGGGAAGCTATACTTCCTGATCTATTTAAGAGAACTGAATTCACTATACTTCCAAGATGGGATAAGATGTCTATCCCTAATCTAACAGAGATAGCAGGTCTTTATAGTAGTATCCTAGATCCTATTGAATGTGTTAACTTTGCTAAAGCTAATATCGATTATTATCCGACTACACATACAGAAGCTAATTCTGTAATAATGCCTTATGATTTTAAAGCATTGAGTTTAGTGATAGTTACAGGCTCTACTAATATCGAAGGTAAACAAAGTCTACTAGAGTTATTCTCTGACTATATTCCAGTACCTACAACATCGCCAGATTTCTCACGTATGCAATTAACTACTAGAGAATGGTCTTTATTCATACAAGAATTACTTATCACTGCTGAAACAGCTACTGAATTTAGTACTATACCTATCAACATGCGTAGAATAAAGAGATTAGGTAAATTATTCATTACTGGTGTTTATGATAATGTAAATTATCTTGTAGCTGCTAGATCTAATGGTTTCTACGGTTATTAAGGATAAGGTATGAGTGATTTGATTTTACCTACTATAGGTAGTAGTGGATACTTTGAATTAAGGGCTCCATTTGATACTATCGTAGTAGTCAATGAAAGGTATACATGTCAAGCTATCAGACGCATAAGTGATTACTTAGCTAATAACGAAGATGTTAAAGCTGATATCTACGATAAGTATCAGTTACCTGAAGCTGAGTTCTTTGACGATAGTCAAAAGAACATGTACATAGTCTCACTACAAAGTGAAAAAGGACATTGGTTATATGTACCAGCTAGATATATAGTAAAGTATCCAGAGGTAAATGGCATACCTTATAGAACTATGATGATAGGTGTATCATTACCTCCTATGGTAGCTGATAGAGATTATAGCTTTGTAATAACAGATATACAGAATCTAGTAACTGATAGCTTAGGGGTTATTCCTACTGTTAAGTTAGTAGAGACTAGTAGAGTGCTATTAGTATCTAGAGAGAAACATGATTTAGAACAAGCTAACAGAACTGCTACAACTAATGGTAATGTTACTGATAGGTCTAGATATATCTCTACTCAGATAGCTTTAGATAGAGCGTTAACTAAGATACAAGAGCTAGAAACATATATTAAGAATCAATTACCTTAACGGTATAAACTCCACTAGAGCCTATACTAAGGCTCTAGTGGAGTTATGTTACCTAATTACTACATGCTTATTTACTACAGTATCTTTAGGTAGAGTAATATTAGAAGGATGTAATACCAGTATATCACTATTCTTCATACTACCATAAGAACTATTATAATGCGACACCATGTATATCTGACTGAAGTTAGCAGATGTTAATAGATTAGTAATAACATAATGAGCAGCAGATCTATGAGCTTCATCTAAAGAAGCTGCAAACTCATCCAGATATATAGGAGCGTTAGATAGCTTAAGATACTGCATAGAGACTATCCGAAAAGCTAGATCTATAACTTCCTTCTGACCACTACTTAACCTACTGATATCAGCAGCTACAGAGTTATCGTTAATCTTAACTTCAAACTTATAATCAAGATCTAGACTATCGCTATCTATATTTACAGGTAATAGCTCTAGAGGATATAACCATATCTTCTTAATGAAGCTATTGATCTGATATAGAAAGTGATTGATAAACCCAGTTAAAGATTTAGCTATAAGACCTTCATTAGGAGACATCTCTTTAACTAAGATCTTAAGTATATCCTTACGATCCTCTAGATCTCTAAGTTGCTCTTCAATATTAGAAACTAAAGCCTTTTGTATATCTACCTTAGATAGTACTTGCTCTCGTTTAGATATCTCTAACTTAACAGTATTTATAGCTTCACTATAAGCTGATGTTTTAATAACATCATTAAGCTCATTAAACTCATCTTCACGTTGAACTAATAAAGCCTCTAATGTAACTACCAGATCGTTTATAACAGCTACAGTGCCCTTATAACCGTTTAATCTATCTAGTTGGACTATAGACCTACGCTTATCATTCATAACGTCGTAGAGGGTCTTATTTAGCTTCTCAAGCCTATCCTGTATAGTAGCTAAGTTCATAGCTTGATTCTTATAAGCTAGATCCTTAATATTAAGATTATCTTGAAGTGTCTTATTAAAACTATCTATCTTACATAGCAACTGAAGATCTACCTTAACATCTTCTATATAGCTTATGACAGATCTAGGATTATCAAAGATAATATTAGATTCTAATAAATAATGCCATAAAGGAGTAAGTTCTTTCCAAGTAGAGCTTATATTTCTATAAGCATTAAATAACTGGAAATAAGCTTTACTCTTTTCTATGATGCTATTAGTTATCTCTATATCAGCTTTACAAGCTT
>JBBADY010000072.1:0-3500 GCA_041656215.1 Candidatus Dojkabacteria bacterium
AGGCTAAGTATAAGAAGAAAGTAGAGGTAGTTGGGGGGCAGAAGCTTATAGTCCTCAACAAAGACAGAGCAGTTAGATACAACGAACATCTTGTCTTAGCTACTCTTAAAGGACAACGACTTAAAGATAAGTTTATGCAGAATAACTTAGCTGTAGCAAGTCTTAAAGAAGCAGTAGAAGACAAAGCAATAACTCAGAAGTTCCTTAGAGGACTAGATGGGAGAAGACTTTATGTAAGGAGTAAACACAGCAGCCTTAACTTACTACTACAGAGTGCAGGTGCTTTGATTATGAAGAAAGCTCTTACTATTGCTTATGAGAAGCTAAAGAACTCTGAAGCTAATGGTTTATACAAGTTCGTCAATAATGTCCACGACGAGTTCCAAATAGAAACACACAAGGAAGTAGCAGAACTTGTAGGACAGCTGGTTGTGGAGAGCATAAGAGAAGTGCAGGTAGCCTTTAACCTCAACTGTCCTTTAGACGGAGAGGCTAAAATAGGTAAGACTTGGGCAGATACTCACTAAACAAAGGAGGTAAGGCACAATGTCACATACAAACAAAGTGCTGCTAATAGATGCAGATATATTTGCTTACAGGTTTGCTGTAGGACATGAGTATAATTACCAGAGATATAATGAGAAGCATAGGGGAGATGAAGACTTTGAGGAAGCTTTTCTTGATGACATAGTAGTAGACAGAGTAAGTGCATACATAGCCCTCGACAAGCATATAAGGAAGTGTGTAAAAGATACAGGTTGTAAGAGAATACACTTTATTATAAGTTCGTCGAGTAACTTCAGAAAGGAAATATACCCTGAATACAAAGCAAACAGAGCAGAAATTCCCGACCCCATACTACGCAAAGAACTAAAGGAATACATCTTAGAGAATTACTCTAGTGAAGTAGCTCCTGAGGGACTTGAAGCAGATGACAGAATAGGTATACTTGCATCAGAGTTAGGAAAAGATAAGTGTGTTATAGCTTCTATAGATAAAGACTTAAGACAAATAGCAGGGTGGCACTATAACTGGGATAAGAGAACACTTGAAGAAGTAGAACCCTTTGAAGCACTTGTAACCTACTACACACAGGTAATTACTGGTGACACAGTAGATAATTACAAGGGTATACAAGGTAAAGGTAAAGCCTTTGCTGCTGAGCTAATTGACGCAGCTATAGAAGACTGGGAAGATGACTTAGAAGAAGGCTGGGATATTTCTCTACCTGAAGTAATTGAGGAAAGAATTGAACAGGCTTATGAAGAAGCTGGTTTAAGTAAGGAATATTTAGAGCAAATGAAAAAAGTAGCAAAGATTTTAGATAAGTGGTGTAGCTACTAAGACACTAAACCCGCTAGTTCACTCTTTGGGTTTGGTTAGTAAATACGCCTCTTTAGAGCCTTCTGAGTGCTTTTAAAGGACTTAGGAGGCTTTCTTTTTTATAAGGAATTTTCAGAGGAGGAAAAATGAGTGATAAAACATTCAGCATTATAGGGAATGATTTAGTTAACGAGCTATTAAAAGTCCTTGAGGGTAGATACCCTGAAGTAGGTAGCTGTGAAGGAGATAAAGAAATCACAGACCCCTACAAGAATATGTATAAGACAGGGCAGAGAAGTGTCGTTCTCTATATAAAGAAGTGGCTAACCCTAAGAGAGCAGAGAGAACTTGATACAAGAAATACTACAGAATAAAGGAGGTTAGTATTATGGTTTGGGGTATAATTTTAGGCGGTGCGTTAGGTTATGGAGCTAAGAAACACATAATTGACCCTATTAAGCAAGCAGAAAAGGCACAAAAAGAAGGCGAAAGAAAACTACGTGAAATGGAAGAAGAACAGAGAAATAGGGAGCTACAGAGAAGAAGAGAAATGGCTACAGAAAATAAAACAAAAGTAGATACAGCAGTTCAGCAGAGGACATCACAAGTGAATAGAGCCTTAAGAACATCTATGCTTGGTAGGAGGGGGTTTCTTATCCCCACTATAGGCACAGGCGGTTCTACAGGAATTATAGGGGGCATCTAATATGAAAAGAGCGGAACTAAGCACAGCACAGGCTCGTTGGGAAGCTTTAGATAAATGTAGAAGTGCTGTATTAAACATCAAGAGGGAGTGTGCAGAGCTTACAATACCTTCGCTACTGCCTAGAGAAAGAGTAGAGGACAGAAGAGACCTTACCAACATCTCCACACCTTACCAGAACTTAGGAACTCGTGGAGTAAACAATGTGGCAAACAAGATGTCACTTGCTTTATTTCCACCTCGTAATGTTTTCTTCAGGTTAGTCCCTAAGCCAGATATATACAAAGAACTAAGTCCTGAGGAAAAAGGGGAAGCTACAGAGATACTAAGAGACATAGAAGAGCAAATAGCAGCTTCTATTGAGCGTAGAGGTGTAAGGTCAGTAGAGGTCTTCAAGCACTTATGCGTAACAGGAGACTGCCTTGTGTATATTCCATTATCTGAGGCAGAAGAAGGAATGAAGATGTCGCTGTATCCCATAGACACTTATGTGGTAAATAGAGACAGGCAGGGTGAGCTTTTAGAGATAGTAGTAAAAGAAGTAAAAGCACTAGGGACAATAGAAGAAGACATAAAGATAGAAGCAGGTTTATCTTTAGATGAAGCAGACATGTTAGAAAACTGCAACATCTTTACTTACATATATCTGAGGGAAGGTAAGTATCACAAGTTCATAGAAATTAATGGGGTTAAGATAAGTAACACAGAGGAAGAATGGGATAAGGAAGAGTTACCCTATATACCCCTTACTTGGTCTTTAATCACTGGGAATTCCTACGGCACTAGCTTAGTGGAGAGTATCTTAGGAGACCTAAGAACTTATGAAGCTTTTACTCAGATGTCTATAGAGATAGCTGCTATAATGAGCAAAGTTCTCTTTGTAGTGAACCCCGGTATAAATGACCCTAAGACTCTAGCGGACGCTAAGTCAGGAGATTTTGTTACAGGGTCTGCTGAAGAAATAGCAGCACTACAAGTAAACAAGATGAATGATGCACAGATGCTACTGCATAAGTCAGATAAGTTAGAGAGAAGTCTAGCTGAGACCTTTATGCTTAACTCCTCTATCCGTAGAGATGCAGAGAGAGTTACTGCTGAAGAAATAAGACTAATGGCAGATGAACTTGAAACAGCTTTTGGTGGAGTATACTCCGTAATAGCTGAAGAACTACAAACAAGAGTAGTAAAGATGTTTATGAGGAAAGTTATAGCAAAAGCAGGATTTGATGCTAGCCTTATAGATATGCTAGAACCAGCTATCATTACCGGAATGGATGCATTAGGTAGGTCAAGAGAATTTATGTCTCTACAGACCTTCTTACAGACTGCGTTTGCTTTACCAGGAGGAGGAAACTACATAGACATTGGTGAAGTTGTGAGCAGGATAGCTACATTCACAGGAGTAAAGTCTGAGGGCATCTTAAGGGATAAAGAAGAAGTAATGCAGGAAATACAACAGCAACAGCAAGCAATG
>JBBADY010000073.1:0-3498 GCA_041656215.1 Candidatus Dojkabacteria bacterium
TTTGTTTTACAGTAGATGACACTTTTTTGTTTATAGTTACACATAACAATTTTAGCAATATTTATGGACAAGACGTTATGCGTGGTTGTAATTTTTCTGATACATACGCTTGGTGTGGTATTAAAGATAAATATAGGGTTGTAGATAAAGTGTTTACTGATACAGAGTTGGCAAGAATATATTCTATAAGTGATTGTGTTGTTATGCCAACCATGGGGGAAGGGTTTGGGTTACCAGTTATTGAAGCGATGGCAAGTGATTCTATGCCTATAATATCAAATTATTCTGCCTGTGTAGAGCTTGCGCCTAACTTTATACCTATAAATATATCAGCGTTTCAGAGAGTTGCGTGGAACGCTAAACGTTCAATAGTTAGTTCATTAGATATTTATAACGCTTTATATCAAGCATATAATATATGGAAGAACAATAGAGGTGAGTGGTATAAATTAATTAGTGAGAATAAGGTAGTAGTAGATAAGTTTTCTTGGGGTAGATCAGCAGCGTCGTTTAATATATTGTTCAAGAGTGTAATAAACAACGATTTTATGTATAACTTAGATTTAAGGAGATTATAAATGTCACAAGAGTTGGTATATCTTGCACCTACAAAAGGAAATAAGGGGTATGAGAAGCACAGTAGAGAGGTTTTACGTATACTATATAACAAAGGTATGAAGATACAACATATATGTTTACCTTTCCTTAGTGATAAGGTTGAGTTAGACCCTGAAATGCAAGATGTTATATCAGAAACAATGGCTAATAAAGTATCTGATACAGCGCCTATACTTATTTTATCTATAGCGCAATCAGTATTAGATCTTATACAAAGGGGCGGTATTAGTAATATTTCTTGTTCTAATAGAAAATTGTATAATTACACTACTTGGGAAACAGACAAGATACCAGTATTATGGTCAATGCTCGCTAAAGAGTTATCTTGTACGTTTGTTACTAACGAATTTTTAAGGGATGTGTGGACATCATGCGGGGTGCCACATAATAAAGTAGAGGTTATACATGAAGGCGTGAATACTGATATGTATCATCCTGATGCTGAACCTTTACCTTTACACTACAGAGGGCAGTTATTACAGGATAGGTTTCAGTATAGATTCTTTGTATCAGCAGAAATATCTGCTAGAAAGAACATAAAATCTGTTATAACATCTTTTATTAAAGCATTTAAAGATACAGATTATGCTGATAAGACTTGCCTTATATTAAAAGTGTCTTATTTGCATAAAGATACTAATGAACAAGATTATTTTAACGATATAGACAGCAGTGGCGTACACATAGTTTTATGTGACCAGGTATTCCCTGATATATATATGCCATCATTATTTGCTAACGCTACACATTATGTTACAGCAAGTTATGGTGAAGGATGGGACTTGAACTGTGTAGAGATGGCGGCTATGGGTAAGGTTATTATAGCGCCATACCATACAGCGTATAAAGATTATTTAAACGATGACGTAGCATATTTAATAAAGAATTGTGTTAAGATACCAGCAGTGCATAACTCTCCTGGTATAAACAGGTTAATGCAGGGAAGTTGTTGGTTTAGACCTGACAATGACGAGTTAGTTAGCTTGATGCGAGAATCTGTAGAAAATTCTAAGTTATCAGAAAAGAAATCACATAATTGTTTAAAACATATTGTAAAGAAGTTTACATGGGGGGAGACTATTGATAAACTATATAAATATTTAGTAGAATATCAATGTGGGGGTTGCCACATAAAGGGGTAAGTATGCCTAAGTTGTCCAGAAGGGATGAGTGGTTAAATAGGTTAGTTTTAGAGTATCAGGTAACAAGGGATGACACATTATTTTTACGGTTATTAGAAGAGTTTGACGTATTGTTTTACGCTATATCTTGGAAGTTTCATGAGTACTGTTCAGAATCGTTTAAAAGTTTTTTAGATATAATGAAGTCAGAGTTTTTTCTTCAGGTGATAGATTTTGATCCAAGTAGGTCAAAAAAGTTTTCAGTTTATATATGTAACAAGTTGTATCAAGTAGCGTTGCATCTAAAACGAAGTTTTGACATAAGGAGTTCACGTAAGGTAGCTTATGACGATTTAAATCCTGTTCCAACAGATATACCTGAAGAAGTGATATATTCGTTAGTGCTTGATGATGCTATATTAGATTGTCTTAACGATAAAGGTAGACATATTTTGCGTCTTTATTATTTTAAGGGTTACACCCAATCACAAATTTCACAGCAGATGGGTTTAAGTCAAGGGATGGTAAGTTATATACTAAAGAAATCACGGTTACATTTATATGATATATTGAAGAACTCAAAGGGGTTATTAGATGGCTAAGAAGAAAGCTGATATAAGTGAAGAACAACACCAGTTACTAATAAAAAAATACGAAGCAGAGCGTGGGTTTGGTATTTGTGGGTATCCATCTTATGATATTGATGGGAATATTAAGATATGTAGGTTACGGGCAGGGTTTGGTACTAATCATGTAGGTGAGGGTATGTGTAGGTTGCATGGTGGTGTTGGTAGACCATCTGTTACAGGTAAAGGTTCAAAATACTTAAAACAAACACGTACTGTAAACGAGTTTGTTTCACAATGGAATACAATAAAGTATCAAGTGGAAGAAGACTATACTGAAAGTGTAAAGCTAACTGACGCTTTAGTTAAATATGTGCAAACATTGAAGAATAGAGATGTTATCTTGAACGATGTTGTAGCTATTATAGATTCTGTAGAGATAAGTGATGTAACAAAAGATATACTTAAAGAAGGTATATCAGCAAGATTGCAAGAATCTCTTACAGGAGACGTTATTTATCAAGTTGAGGCTATTAGGAGGTTGCTTGAAACAAAGTATAAGTTGTTAAAGAGCCAGATAGATTTGCTTAATAAGGAAAGCAATAAGAAGGATGTTCCGTACGAAAAGATTAATGTTATTTTAGGTCATATATCAGATTATCTATCAGATACTATAGATAGCGTACCATTGAAGGCAAAGATATTTAAGTATTTGTCGGGGTATTTTAAAGATATGGGGTTATAAGGAGATAATATGTATACTATTGAGCAATTAGTTGAAAGTTATAATAGGCATAGGGAGTATGTTAGTAGGTATGGAATGAGTGATGAAGGTTGGGAGGGGATTGCAGTAGAGCTTGGATGTAGGAGCATAGCAACACCTAAGAGTGCAATGTATCGTAATAGGAAAAGAGGGTTGATCAGTATCAATGCTGATGGTATAGCTGTTGTACTTAATACAAAGAATGGTATATTGTGCAGAACAAAGAAATCAGTTGATATTTCTAATGTAAAAGATACTTTTTTACATAAAGATGACGAAATATGTTGTAGGGTAAATGATACACATCCTTTATCAGTTGATGACGTTATAGATAGATTCAAAGTTAATGTGTCACAGAATATAGATATTAATGATTACGAGGTATCATATTTTAAGGTAGAATCATGGGATGTGTCAGCAAAGATAGATG
>JBBADY010000074.1:0-3443 GCA_041656215.1 Candidatus Dojkabacteria bacterium
GGTATTAAAGAATATGGGTCTTACAAATCAGCATATTCAAATTACAGAAGAGGTATGGCCACTTCTAATTAGACCTATTGGATTTGATGCAGGTATAAGGCAGTTAGAGAGAAATATTGCTACATTAGCTAGAAGTGCTGCTAGACAGATAGTAGGGGGACATCCTTTACCAATAGTTGTAACACCGGAAAATGTTAAAGAGTATGTACTCCCAGATCAGGGACCTCTTAGTTAATATCCTTTAAATGGGTTTGTTAACTGTAAGGCTTTCATTACTCTAGATAGGTTCTTGTCCTTTACTCCTCTAGATATATCAGTTTTAACTTTACTTTTCTCTTCATACTTCTCTAAAAACAGTAGATCATTATCTACCTTCTCTTGAGAGAGCTGTTTAATATCAACAGCCTCTGTAATAAGATATTTCTTTAATTCTTCATTACTGTTTTGATTCGTCATCATTCTCTATTATACCTTGTGGAGTTATATGAGTTCTCCCTTTATTTAATTCCTCTCTCTGTTTACGTACCTGTCCTGGTATTGTATTCTCTTCGACCATATCTACAAATGATTTTTGAGATTCATACTTTCTAGGATTAAGTACTTCCTCCTGTTGTTTTAATCTCTGCTCTAACTCTTCCTGATATTTACTTCTCTCAGATTGAATCTGCTGTATATCTTCCTGTTTCTTCTCTACAGCTCTTTCAATTAACTCGCTCTGTTTTGTAGCATCTGCAGATATATTCTTCATAGGCTGTTGAGTTGCGGGTGGGTCATATATCTGTGCTAACTCTTCTATAGATCTTGTATCAGTCATCCCTTTCTGACTCTTCCTTGCCTCTATTTCTCTAGGGTCTGAGGTAATTAATTCATGCTCTGATTGGCTAGAGAGAACCTGTATCCCAACATGATTAGCTCCTGCAAAGAAGAGGCCTTGTCCTCTGTCACAGTTTAGTAAGAAGTTTCTTTCTCCATCAGAGAGATTAAATACCTGTTGTAGCTTTTCTACAGCAGATGGACTCTGTTTCATTAATATCTGTATTGAAGAGTTTGAGATTATTGCTCTCCCCATATCATTGTTCATAAAGTCGGCAACATCTTGTGTGATAGTTGTTAATCCTAAGTAGTATTTCCTTGCTCTTTTAGCTAAAGAGTACATAAATTTAGCAGAGTCCTCTCTTTGCATCATATACCAAGCCTCATCAACAATTAACTGTCTTCTTCTCTGATCTTTACGTATCTTTGTCCATATGAAATCTAACATTAGATACATTGATAGAGGTTTTAACTCTTCCTGTAAATCTCTTACACTAAATACTGTAAATGGGTTATTAATTTCAAAGTTACTAGCCTCATTAAATACTCCAGCAGCGCTTCCCATTATGTATTTTTCCATTCTTTTAGAGAGCTCATGTGCTTCTGTTTCTGCCATACCCTTTAACACCTTATACAAATCTTCTAGAAGTGGAGCAGGACGTTTCTGTGTTGCAGGATCAAATGTAATACCTTTCTCTCTGTACGTTAATATCAATGCCCTATCTAGTATAGAAGTTTCTACATTAGTAAGACCTTCAAACATTACTTTAAAGAAGCCTTGTAGTGCTAGTAGTTTCATTCTTAACTCATCATCTCCATCTTCTGATACTCCTGAGAGTTCAAATGGATTCATCTTATGCCCTTTATCTTGTGAGAAAGAGATGTATGCACCATTAACTGCTTTTGAAAGCTCCTCGTACTCTCTTTCCGGATCAATAATTATTATATGTGTACCAAGCATTAAGCTTCTTACAGCCTCCAGTTTTACAAAGTAACTTTTACCTGCACCTGACTTTGCAAATACAACGGCATTTGCATTCTCTAATTCAAACCTATCAAATATTACCAAACTCTTGTTATGCATATTAATCCCATACATAATTCCATGGTCCATTGTTAGCTCTGATGTTACAAATGGGAATGTTGTAGCAAGAGAGGTAGTATCCATATTCCTAGTAATGTACAGCTTGTCTAATCCTAACGGCTGTGTACTGATAAAGGCAGGCTCTTGCTGAAGTGTTGCAGGCTTTGCAGTTACATTCATAGCTGCAAGTGTTGAGGTAACATTCCTAGAGTATTTCTCAAGTAGGTCTTTTGAAGGTGCATATATTGTTACATACATTGCAAAATGGAAGAATTTCTCTGTTCCCTCTGCAATAGAGTCTTGTAGCTGTTGAGCATCAGAGAGTGCAACCTTTAAAGAAGGGTCTACAACTTTTCTATCCTCCATTTGAGAGTAAAGAGTAGCCTCCATCTCACCGATCTTTTTCTTAAGTTTCTCTAATATAATCTTAGAATCAACAGGGTAGTAAAAAGTACTTATCCTAAGTGAGTGTTCAAAGTTGATAATGGGAGAGAGCCAGTTAGGACCTACAAATCTAGGATATCCACTAATGAAAAAGGTTCTAGAGTAGTAATCACCCATTTGTAATGTATTAAAATCTACCTCTACATCTATTGGAGCAATGATATCTTGAGTACTTAAACCTTCGAATTTACCAACAGGAGCTTCAGCTTTTATTTCAACTTTTGGAGGTTTTATTCCTATGGTTGTTTTAAAGTCGTCAATCATTCTTATTAAAGGGTTCCTTTTATCCTCTTCCTTAGGATCATTGAATCTATTTTTACTATCTATCTGCTCTTTAGATGTTTTAATATCCTCTAAATCTTTTCTTAGTTCTCCTTGAAAAGAAGCATATTTATTCTCGGTAAGCTTACTCTTACGCTCATCGAGCATCTGCATAGTTTTTGATGTTAAGTTGTTTTTACTATCTTTGTTATTCATCCTCTCCTTTTGGTAATTCTTCATCTGGATTATATATTGTATAAAACTCTGTTATTAATTCTCTGTTTGTAAGTTGATGTCCAAAGAGTCCCATTCTTCCTAACTGTTTTAACAAATGATCTCTTTTAGGATAGAGGAAGATCTTAGATTTTTCTAATAGTTGGTCCTGCTTCATTGCCTTACTTCTTTCTATCTCTTCTCTTGTTTGTTTTGATTTTAATATTGAAGCTCCTGGAATCTCTCCTGCAGGGTTAAAGGGTATAACTATTAAGAATGTTTTATCTAAGACATCATTTTGAACTATTAAGTTCTGTATGAACTCTGTATATATACCTAACTGTTTTTTTAAACCTTCAGACATAGTTTCATTCTCCTGCTCTTTAAGGTAATCAACATAATTGGAGATATCTATCCTTCTTGTTCTAATTAATATTTGGATATGGAAATTAAGAGAATTTAGTAATCCTGCAAAGGCATATATCTTACTATCCTGTTCATACTCTGCTAGTAAGTCAAAGTTAATAGCGGAGGTTTGAAGTACAAGTGCTACAGTACCAGTTTTTGTAATAACTAAATCATCAACTATCTCTCTTACTTCGAGATGATCCTGTGTAGATGAAATTGT
>JBBADY010000075.1:0-3292 GCA_041656215.1 Candidatus Dojkabacteria bacterium
AAGGAATTTGTCTACAGCATCGCTTACGTCAGGAAAATCTGCCTTAATTGCATTTACTGCTTTTTCTTTATCTGGTTCTTGTAAGAAGCCTAAAACAAGTGCTGAAGGAACAGTACTAGCAGCCTTTGCAAACCATTTACTAACCCCTAAAGTCCTTAATGCTGAAGCTGTTTCACCTGTTATTC
Source organism: Candidatus Dojkabacteria bacterium (assembly GCA_041656215.1). GTDB lineage: Bacteria > Patescibacteriota > Dojkabacteria > SC72 > SC72 > UBA5209. The sequence continues at coordinate 186 of JBBADY010000075.1, forward strand.
CTAAAACTCCTGCTGTTTTAGCAGCAAATACACCCTTTAAAATAAAGCTAAGAACTTCACTAGCCGCTTCACCTGTTTCTGTTTGCGGTGCTATGTATTCAGGAGTAAAATCCACCCTATCCATACGCAGACTACTATCTTGACCTACAACAAAGTTAACCACATCTGCTGTAGCGTTCACTATGTCTTCCCCTGTTTTACCAAAAGAAGTAATAAGAGTAGCTGAAAATTCCTCCATAGTTTCTTTTAAACCTTTTAGTCTAGTCTGTAGGTTTTCAAGTCTTGTAGGTTCTGGTGCTTCTAGTGTCTGAGGAGTTAAGCTGTCTTCTTCAATTCCTCTTTTCTTTAGAGTAGGTTCAAATAAATTAGCACCCATTTCTCCTATGTTCTCAGGAGCAGTAGCTCTTATATCTGTGGGAGTTACTTCTACCTGTTCTTGTTGTCCTTCCTCTGTTGCTGTTTGAGGTGTAGTTTTATCAGGCATCTCTATCTTACCCTTAGTTTCTTCCTCACTTAAAGGGACTTCTTGAGCTAATAAACTTTCCCTACCGTCTAAACCTGCACGCATCATTGCTTCTTTTCTTTTCATGTCTGTTTCTTCTTTATCACGCACAGCCATTCTCTGGAAGGCTCTGTCTGTATCGCTGTAGAATAAGTTACTTAAGTTGTTGTCTTCCATAGTTACTACTCTCCTTCATAAATTCTTATGTAAGCGTCTGCTACTTCTTCATAGCTTAAAGTTCTACCATACTTATCTTTATATACCGCCTTCCCGTAGGCATTAGTTTCCTTGCGTAATTCTAGTGCTTCCATACCTTCCTCTGTATCAATGTCACTTAAAGGAATGCTTCTATTTTCTTCAGCCTTTATTAAAAGCTCATTTGCTTTTAAAGCTTCATCAAAAGCGTTGTCTGGTGAGCCACCTTGAAGCACACTGTCCCAGTAAGTATTGTAAACTGCTGCAATTCTTCTAGCATCTGCTGCATTAAACTTCTTTTGCGTTCCAAAATTCATAGATAGCATGTTTTTCTCAGGGTCAAGTTGTCCTTTTAGTAAATTAAACTTACTACTTACTTTAGGATTAGCTTCTAAAAGCTTCCTTCTGTTAGCAACTTGAGCTATGAGAGAGTTAGCTTCTGCTTTAGTGATAGCTTTATTTTTTAGTAAGGTGCTTATGGTGTCATAAGCTTCTATAGAGTCAACCTCACCATTAGAGACTCTAATTGAGAATGTAGAAAACATCATATCCATTTCATTACTTCTAACTACATAAGGTTCTGCATTACCTATATCAGTTAAAGTGTTTAGTGTAGAAGTAGCAGTATCCATATCTATAACACCCTGCTCTACTGCCTGCTCAACAATTCTCTTTGCTTCTATCTCATCCTTTTCTCCTATAGTTGCAGAGTAGATTACACTATTTACAAACTCATTTGATGCCTGTTCAGCCAACTTATTCTTAGTTTTCTCCAAGTCATTAATCTGTCTTAAAACTCCTTCTTGAATACTGTCTATAGCTTTTCTGAACTTATAATTACCCTGACTATCCTTCATGTCTCTCCAAGAAACGCCATTGCTTGTAGGTGTCTCAAATACCTCTAGCATCTGTAGAGCTTTTGTAATGTTATCTTCCTCTATAACACCTTGCTCATTAGGAGTAAGAAAAGTCTGTATCTGCTTATGAACTCCGTCTATACCTATAATAGTAGCATTATCCCTAGTAATGGGATACTCCTTACCATAAGCTTTGAAGTGTCCCTCTATTCCTCTGATAATGTCTTCACTGCTACCACCGTTGCTTACTACATCTGCAATGACACCATTCTGGTTCTGTTGAAAAGTAGTGATTAAGTCTTCTCTAAATATCTCTGCTGCACTGTGGGCTGCTATGAGTGTGCCTTCATTAGCTGCTTGATTAATCTGTTCTGCTGCTCCAAACATAGCTAAGTCATTGTCTGCTAAGCTCCCTATGTGCTCCCTGTAAAGAGTATCCCATAATTTCTTCATTTCTCTTTCAGGGTCTTCTGTATTGACAAATCCGTTATTGTATTTAACTTCATTTATGTATCTTTGTCTGAACTGCCTCCCAGCATCTTCTCCCTGCATCATAGAATACTGTCTCATGTATCCTTTACCTAAGTTCAATCCCTCTTTAGGTAGTTTTGCTTCTTCTCCTCTTGTGTAGTCAAGGATAGCCTGTTCCACATTCTCTTTCTCGTATATCTGATTAATAGCACTAAACTGTTCTGTTATTTCCCCTACCTTCTTTAATGCCTGCATGAAGCTCTTACCTTTGCTTTTAAAGGCTGTAGGGTCAGTCATCTTTCTTAAGGTCTGAGGAGTGAGTGTCTGGTTCAGTTGAGGTGCATATCTAAATACTTGCTGCTGTTGCACATTTCTTTCTACTGGTCTCATTTATACTATCCCTCCCTTCTTCTTGTAAATGTCCTTTCTAAGTCCATACCTAATTTATATCCACTTAGTCCTGAGGACACCAAACCTAAAACTGTGTTTGTAGTAGACTGCTTCATTGACTGAGCAGCATTGTATATGTTAGCACTTATCTCCAACCTCTTAGCTGTTATACTTCTTTCTAAGTTAAACCTTTCTCTACTTAGATTAGTAGCATTAATAGCTTCATTTAAGTCCTGTTCCACTCCTGAGACAGCTAACTGCCTAAGCAATGAGTTTCCCATAAAACCACTCTCTCCTGCTAACATAGAAACTTTAGCTCTTTCTCTCTGGAACTGTCTAGCCTCTTGCATCTGTGCTAAGTCTCTATTCTGTGCTATTTCTCTCTGTGCTATATCTACTTCACCCAAGTAGTCTTTAAACCCTTGTGTGCTTTGCTGTATAAGACCACTAAGTGCTTTATTGTTTACTTTCTGCTGTTGAACACCACTAATGAGCCCTAAACCACCCATTATGTTTCCTAGTCCCGGAACGCACATAATACACTACCTCCTTTTATGTTCTGAGATTACCTTACTGAATACATAGTAAGACATTTCTTTGTTGAAGATTTCTCTTTGTTTATTTACTGAGTAACCTAAGTTCTCAATAAGTCTTATACCTCTTTTATTATCTTTACTTACCATGTTCATCAT
>JBBADY010000076.1:0-3265 GCA_041656215.1 Candidatus Dojkabacteria bacterium
TAAAAGAGATTTCTGCAGATCCTGCTCAAAAGATTATAATGACAATACCTAATGATTTCTTTGAGATTGGGAATATTTTTAAATCTAAAAAAGAGTAAGTAGATATCTATAGATTTCATACATAGCTAAGGTATCAAGTTCACAGTACTTAAGAAGAGAATCATATATATCTTCTCTCTCTTTCATTTCTACTTTCCCGTATACAATCTTTTCCCAATTAACCATAGCCTCTGTACCATTAGAAATATCCATACCTTTATATGTAAGAGTTGGTACTAATACAGGTAATACATTCTTAATACTCCAACTACCTTTAAATTTAGGATCTATATACATCTGCTTACTAAATATATCTCCTAAGTCATATATCCTACTGTTAATATCCTCTATGAATAGTTCATACTCTGGATATATTCTAGCCATCTCTTTGTTACAACCCATTTCAAAGCTTTTATTCCATACCAGTATACTTCCCTCTTCCTTAATATCCTTACTTAGATTCTCAAGTATCTCTTTCATAGGGTCACTTGTAGTTGTACAGAGATACTCCCTATGTGTAAGCTCCCCATCTTTGCTTAGTATGTGTAGTGAGTACTGAAATACTACAAATTGATATACCTTATGTTTACTGTACTGTGGTAGAGCCCAAGAGTATGTTTCGTAATCTAGAAAATATATTGGATATTGTAAATCTTCTAAATCTTTTGCAACCAACTCTTTATTTATATATACATTTCCACTCTTAGCTACATCTACCTGTTTTCTCTGCTTACCACTTAGCTTAAAGCTATCAGGTACATCTTTAATATCTAAAATACCATCCTCTTTTAATAGCCTAAGCTTTTTCTCATCTGCCTTAGCAATACTGTAAATAGAGTACTCTGGGAGATTCGGATGACAGAGATTTATACATGGACACTCTTTCGGTCTATAGCATTCAAGTAATCCTTTAGGGTTATCTAACTTAGTTATGAGTTCTGCCTCCTTTATTAATCCCTCAACTGTATGTAAATTCTCTTTTACATACTCTGTCATATCTTTAACAATGAAAAGCTCTTTTAAATCTATATCTCCCTCTCTTACATACTCTTTGTTAAGGTATATTAGATATATATTATCAATATCTTCTATTTTACTTGCTGTATAGTATTGAAAACATACATCTAACTTATGTTCTTTCTCTATTGAAGTTGTACTTTTTACTTCGTATATATTATTACCTACTACAATATCAGCCTTAGACAAGAGTTCTTCTGTTTTATACTCTTTCTGATATATTGCATCCTTATCTATATACTTTCTTACATACTCTCTTGCTAATGCCTCTACTTCATATCCCTGTTTTATTAGGTGTTTATCATACTCAGTAAGCTCTTCTGAATACTGATTATTCTTCTTAGCCCAAAGGTGCAGTGGAGATTTAATATATATTAGGAAATCTGATTTTGTTAACATCATAAATTATATATCCTTCCCATATTATTTACTATATTGACATCGAATAATTTAAATGGCAAAGTAATATTATCAAATGCAAGGACCCTCTCTTTGTAATATGGTCGCCTTAAGAGTGGTGAGCAAATGGCGAAACCGATTGATAATAAATTATTATTATTTTTTGGTATGCAAAGCAAAACAAAGTTCTTTGCAGCGTTTCTTTTAATTTTTTCATTTCTGTTCGGTCTCTTCTTAGTTTACTCTCCTGGGGAGGTGTTAGGAGCTATTATTAAACCAGAAGAACCTAGACTAGAAGAGGAATGGAGAGATACGTCAGAGTGTGTAGCGAAGAGGTGTGGTAGTAATGAAGGTACCAAAGAGCAAACCCTTTACAGGGAGGTCTGTGAGGAGAGTTGTGACTTAGTACCTTTTTCTGCTAGTCGCGAAGTTGTAGATGTAGAGGGCCATTACGTATGCCCTGAGGGATACTCCTTTCCGGAGGAGAATGTAAAGTGTGGTTCAGAGTGTGGAGTTAAATGTTACAAAGAGGTAACTAAATATGCAGATGAATATTACAATTGGTTCACATACTCTTGGGAGTGCCCAATTAGTAATCATTGGTATAGGAGTAATAACTCTTCAAAGGCGTGTAGTAAAGCAATTTTAGTTGAAACAGATGCTATATGGGTAGAATCAACTTTCAAGACAGAAACTTTTGGACCAATTGATATCCCCTATATCTTAAATTCTGAGGATGGAGTATGTGAAAAGCCATCTTTTGATAGTTTAGATCTTCCTGAGTGGACAGAGGATGCGTATGCTTCCCTGCCTTGTGGTTCAGATCCTGAAATTAATTGTGAGTTACAACCAACGGATGAGAGTAAGATAGTGAATTGTACCGTTGATAAGGTAATAGAATGTCCTGCAGAGGGAGTATGTCCAACTACCTGTGGTCATCCTAAAATAGAGATTCCTGATGGAAAAGGTGGATGGAAGACATGTCCTGCTACTGCTGCATGTGTAGTTGCAGACACTCCAGAAGTAAAGGGTACTACTACAGTAGTCCTAGCTAAGACAGCTGCAGTTGAGAAATCTTCTGTATACCTAATACAATCATTACTAATGCTTGTAACAGGTGCATCATTAATATATGTAGGTAGAGAATACCTAAATAGAGTTTAATGAAGTTTAAATTATTAAATATATTGATAGCGGTACTACTAATATGTACCGCTATCTACACATTTTCTGTGTTTCTTCCTAATACAAAGGAAGAAGTTGTTAATACAGAAATATATGCAGTAGCTAATACCCCTATACAGGAAGAAAAGTATATTAATCCACTAGGAAATCTACTCTCTTTTGTAGAGGGTAATACCTCTTTAATATCTTTTAAGCTATTAAACAGAGAGTTACCTACTAGATGGAAAGGAAAAGAAATCTATTTCAAATACACATACTTAGGAGAGTATACAGAAAGTACTGTAGAAGAATTAGATACACTCCTTGATGGAGATTATAAATGGCAAAGACAGTTAGATGAGAATAAAAATATTGTACTTGGAGGACCAATATTTATTAAAGATGATATATATCAATTACATACACACAATGGATTATCTTTAGCAAACAAACACTATCTATTTGGTGATCTTTTACATTTACTCTTCACTAAAGGTGAGTTAGAAGGGACACAGATACAAATAGGGGGTGTTGTATTAGAAGCAATATGGAGTAAAGATACTAGAATATTACAAGACAGTAGTACACCTCCTGATGCTCAGTTAGTCATATCTACATGTTTAGAAAGGAATGGAGATAGGAGATT
>JBBADY010000077.1:0-3210 GCA_041656215.1 Candidatus Dojkabacteria bacterium
TGAGACGACACCTGGGGGTAGAGCATTAAAGTTTTGGGCGTCAGTTAGGGTATCGGTTAATAGAGGTAAACATATAGAAGATAAAGATAAAACAGTTATAGGTCATTATATGAATATTAACTGTATAAAAAATAAAGTTGCGCCACCATATAGAAAATGTTCGGTAGGATTAATGTATGGTGAAGGATTAGTTGAGACAGAATCTTTAATAGATATACTTTGTAAGGAAGGTAAAATAGAAGTAGTTAAACAAGGTAGCTATAAGATAGTGGGTACAGAGGATATCATTAGAGGTAAAGCTAATGTATTAAAAAAATTGGATGGTAAGAATATTTTATTTAATGATACTAACGTTGTGGGGGAAACATGAGAATAATACATACAGCTGATTGGCAACTAACTAGGAATAATAGGTTACAAGATTTCAAGAATTCTGTAAATCAGATAGCTGATGCTGCTAAAGAATACCAAAGTTGTGTATGTATAGCAGGTGACGTTTTTGATAATTCTTTACCAGATAAAGAAGCTGAGACAGTCTTTGCTGAATTTATAGCTAATGTCTACCCTTTATCTGTATTTGTGTTAATGGGTAACCATGATTATGCGAGAAAGGTATCGGCTTTAACACCATATAAAGCGTTAGAGAAAGAAAATCTTATAGTACTTGATGATGTAAGAACTATTAAGGTAGATATTAATGGTGAGATACTGAATTTGTTATCTATTCCGCATAAGTGGAAGCGAACAACACCAGAAGTCATAGACGAATTATCTGCAGCAATTAAAACGTTTTCTATGAACAAACAAAATGGCGAGTATTATATGATACTTGGACATTTCACGTTAGGGGGGTTGGATTATGGTTTTCCTGTAGATGTTGATACAGAGTTTATTGTGCCAAGAGAAATACTTTGTGAGAAGGATATTGATTATATAGGGTTAGGTCATATACACAAATATATCCATACAGGGAATATAGTTTATCCTGGTTCTATAGAGATGAATAATTGGGGAGAGATAGATAACGAGCCATCTTTTGTTCTTATTGATAACGATAAGGTGGAACGAGTAAAACTTAATGTAAGACCTAAATACACAGGTGTGCTTAGTCAAGCTATACATGATATAGATAAGATAAAGGATGGATCTTTAGTGAGAGTAGGCATAACAGCACAGGAAGGTGAAAGTTTCAGTATATTTAAAAATGATTTAACAAAGAAAGGCTGTGATGTTATAGTATATGCTAGAGATACACAGCAATCTGTTAGTATTGAGACAGATATAGAATCGTTTCAAGGTAAAGGTAGAGATGATTATATTAGTGATAGGGTTGAGAAGGCACCAAGTTGTTATGATATACCTTATTTGAAAACACTTATACAAAATATAAAGGTAGAGATTACTTAAAAGGATACATGATAATGAAGATAATATGTTTAGAATTTAAGGGATTAGGACCATATAAAAATATAGTCAAATTAACGTTTCCTGATAGTTTTATTTTATTAGAGGGTGGTAACGATTCAGGTAAAAGTTCTATATTAGATGCTATATCTTGGGTATTGTTTGATGAAACACTTAAAGGTGATAAGAAGTCAGAGTTTATAAACGATTTCAGTTCGTCAGGGTATGGTAAGATAGAGATCCAAGATAATGATAACAAGTATGTTATTTATAGAGAACGTGATAAAAAGAATAAAGTTATAGCTGAGGTCTCTATAAATGGTGTTAATCAGGTAGAACGGTCAACATCTGGTATACAGAATATTATAGAGAAAGATATATTAGGGTTTGATTTTAAGATATTCAGGAACTCTAATATGTTTGGTCAAGATGATATTTTGTTGTTAGCGTCAGGTACGGATGCTGAGAAGAAAAAGATATTAGCAGATATATTAGATTTTGATGAATTAGATAGTATGCTGAAAGTGTGTAGAGGAAAAATATCAGTAGCTAATACAGAGTTATCATCTTATAAAAGTAATATAGAATCTCAGGAAACTAAAAGAGATACGTTATATTCAGAGATACAAGAGTTTGGTAAAGAAACTATTAATATAGATGCTTTAAATATTGAGTTAGAATCTGTCCTGAAAGATAAAGATACTATTGTATCGCCTAAACATATATCAGATGTTGTACGTAAACGGTACCTTTTATCTAAACAGGCAGAGTTATCTAAGAAAAGTGTTGATATTAAGACTAATTTAAAGAACGTGTATAGAGATATTTCGCAGTTAGATTCAGATAATATAGAAACATATAAGGTAGAGATAGATGCCCTTTCTAAATCATTGTCAGATATTTCTGGTAATATGACGTCTTTGCAACGGGATATAACTAATATAGATACTAATTTAAACAAGTTTTCTAAATTATCTGGTGGTAAATGCCCTACCTGTTATCAAGATGTGCCTGATACACATAAAGATAACGTCATAAGTGAATGGAATAATGTAAAACGAACTAACACTGAACGGTTATCAGCGTTTGATATACAGAAACAGGAGACAATAAAATCGTTAGATTCGTTCAAGAAAGAGTTTGATACGTTACAGTCTTTATCTAATGCTTTAAACACGCTTGAAGAACAAGATAATTTAGTACAGAAAGAAATGGATAACATAACTAATGAATTAACTAATCTTGATGTAGACGCTGCTTATGATATAGATTCCGCTACCAAGAAGATGGAAAGTTTAAAACTGAAAGAAAGAGAGTTACGTAATAAGATAGATACATTTAAATTACAGGAGGGTATTATATCAGAAAAGAAACGGTTATTAACAGAAGTGGATACTGATATATCTAAACTAATCGTGTTACAGAAAGATGTTGAGAAGAAACTTTATCATCTTAAATACGTAGAATCAATATATGATAATAAAGGTGTGAGACATGATATGTTGACAGCTTTCTTACCTATATTTGAGAATTATGTTAATATATACTTAAATAAGATATTTCCACATTTAGATGTTATAGGTAGTACGGTAACAGAAGGTAGGACAGTATTGAAGATGGAGTTAGAGTTTAAGATACATAATAAATTAACAGGGTTAATACGTAATTTTTCATCTTGGTCAGGTGGTCAGAAGAAGGTTATAGCGTTAGTTATGAGATTTGCTTTAACTAAAGCTTCTAATATATTCAAAAAATCACTGAATATACTCTTTTTAGACGAGATTTTTGGTTGTTTAGGGGAAGATA
>JBBADY010000078.1:0-3172 GCA_041656215.1 Candidatus Dojkabacteria bacterium
CTGCCATCAGTTAAGAACACAGGTCAGATAATAACAAGTGATCAACAAAGTGATAATAACAACAAATTAAATTGCGAATAATATGTTTTGTCCTCCTAAAAATAGCAAGCATTATAAGGAACTTGCATCAGTAACAGGTCATGCTATAGCACATGATATTTATTTTAAAAACCAAGGATACCCTATTGATACAACATCTAAGGGAGAACCATCGCCTATCTTTAAAGAATTAGAAGAGAATTTTGGAAGAAGAAGAGCAATAAGTATGATGGCTAAAACCTTTACTGAAAGCTTTGATAGGATAGCTAATCATCAGAGCATCGAGAATGCTGTTTTAAACGATTCTGACAACGTTTTATTCCCTGATGGTACTCTTATACATTTGGGGGATAGATCGGCGTTTACAGAGCAAAAGGAACGGTATATAGCCATGTCTGAATATGTGCATACTGCTCATCATGTAAATATACTTTTAGATAGTATGAAAAGAGTTCTTCCAGGAGTCAATATTATATCTGAAACTTTTGAGACTCTAAGAGGTACTAAGCATGAAGGTGAGAATGCATGGGTGGATCATGAGGGAGTACACTTTAATGTACAAAGGATGCATTATAGTAGTCCTGTTCATGAGTTATCACACATATGGATGGCTTACTTAAAAGAGCATAATGAGGGTGCTTACAATGCTTTTATACAGGCAGTAGAGAACTCTATTGATACTAATAGAAAGTTATTCGATAAACTAAGAGCAGGGTATCCATTACTTACTGATAATCAACTTTTACATGAGTATGCAGCTACGGTAGCAGGATTTGTATCAGAAGATGCTATCCGTGATTATGCTTTTAAGAAGAACGTATATCTAACAGATAATGAATCTCGAAGTATATTACAAAAGGTATCAGATGCTATACACAGGTTTTTCGATGCAGTAAGAAAGCTTATTAATAATATTATGGGTTTTAAAGACTCTCATATTTCTAAGTTGAACTTTGCTACTGCAACTATAGAAGATGTCTTTAGAGCGCTTACAAGAGATCTAATAGAGGCTAATCCTATATTGGGATTAAGTGAGTCTGAAAGTAAATCATTACTTGATACGTATTATAGTGGTGAGTATCACGAGGCGCAGCAAGATAGGTTTGCTCATATAAAGGATATAGAAAATATATCTGATATAGCTCCCTATGTTGCCAACAATGAGGAGGTGGATATACTTGATAAAGATCCATTTTCTAATGCAAACTTTGTTGATAGATATGCGGATATACTTATGGGTAGGATAAGAAAGGGAACAACAGAAGATTATATGTACGTGTTTTCAGAAAAGTATGTATTCCCCAAAAGTATGGATGCTAATGGAAGAAAGAATCTTATCAAGTCTGACATTATGCCACGCATATCAGAGATCACTAATAGCTTTAATGAGAATATTAAAAATGTTATTAATACTGTCATTCAAAACCCTAAGACAGCTATAGAGGAAGCCATCAAAGATAGTTTTACAAATATGAAACTAAGCTATGCTATGATGGATGATATTATAAAGGCTGTAGGGCATGTTGTATCGTTTGGATTGGCAGAGGGTGCTATGAACTATAGTGAATTAAAAGATCATCCGGCATACTCATTTCTTTATAAGGGAATGATAGAGGGATACGATCCATTGGTAGTATTCTATAAGACATCAGATGCAGAAAAGACTATCGAAGTATCATTGGTTGACTTAACATCTCGTATGCTTGGTAGAGGAGACAATCAGTTGTCATCAGGAGAGCTATATCTTGGTAGTGCTTTTGGCTATAGAGGTAATATGACATACGGTAATAGAAAAGCTGATATAAGGAAAGTTGTTCTTGCTACTACCATTGCTGGTATGACACAGCTTGCTAAGGAAAAGGGTGTAAAACTAAGGATACGCAAAGCTGGAGTGTTAGGCTTTAATGGTAGGCTTGTACAGCCACATATGATCACAAGCTTTAAAGAAGCCTTTGCCAATGCGCGTGAACTGTTTGGATTAGAATATGTAACAAGTAGAATCAGTGATCTTAGTAGCGATAAGGGATGGTTTATGAACCTTCTTGCTGATGATACAGCATGGAACAGTAAGACTATATTACAGTCAGCAAAGGATCAGTTGGAAGTGTTCTATTCTACTTACTATATTGAAAAGGGATTAACAGAGGAACAACGTGATACCTTCATGGATAGAACAGCCTCATGGGGTCAATATCAAGCTCTTTTAGATAGACAACAGCATCTTGAACGCACCATGAGAAGAGATCAATTAAGGAACGATGAAGAATATACTCTTATTACTATGTATCTACTTAACTTTAGATACAATATAGACCTTGAAAACTCTCAAGTGGATGATATCAATAAGGTGTGGATGAAGGTTACTAATCCACATAATATGAAGAATGATATTGCAGAGTTATATAATATTACAGCAGAAGAGACTAAGAGTGTCACAATGATGAAGTCATTCAAGAGATATCAAGAGTTTGACAGATTACTTGAAGCTGCTGAAAAGTCTCATGGAAGATCACTCTCTGGTATCAATGCTCCTGAAAAAGTATTTGATAGACTATTTGTTAAAGGTAAAGTTGTTTTGGAAGAGGATAGTGGTAAGCATAAGAAAGGTGATGTAATAGATGTCAATCTCAAATTCTGGATACATGGTAGCTATGATACAGCTGCTGCAAAGAAAGCAGGACTTACCAAAGAAGATATAGAACTTGCTGATTACATAGCAAATACTATCTATGAGATTACATTAGAGAAGATGCTCCATGAGAATAAGAAGTTAAGCAATCCATTAGATGAAGATGAAGTTAAGAAGAGATTAGAAGAACAATACGACTTACGTAATGGAAGGATACCTGTTGTTCCTAAAACATATTCAGAGCTATTTAGAAGTTCAGAGTTTATGAAAGCATTTAAGAAATACTATCAGAAGGTAGGAACAGCAGCACTTATAGGAGGTGAGATAGATGCTACTAAGTATAGATTTGATGATAAGAACTTTCAAGATGTGTACTCTGCATTTCAAAATCAGCATGACACAAACAATACATTAAAGTTGCTTACTCTTCGTCCTGTTGATGGAAGTGAGACTACATTCTCTGTACGTAACTATGATAGCTTTGAAGGTACTACATCTAACTTG
>JBBADY010000079.1:0-3033 GCA_041656215.1 Candidatus Dojkabacteria bacterium
TCCTTTACAAATACTTAAAAGTGGTTAATGCCCACCCTTCATTATATAATATAGTTTATAATTGTTTTAGTTAGCACTGAAAAAATTATTTACGATTTATAAATCTTTACTATACAGCAAAAATGAGCAGAATTAATATTCCTGCTCTTCGCTTTGGTTTTGCTTAGTATAAGTTCTTTTATTATAAGTTATTTCATATTTATCAAATGTTCTCACTACTGCTCCGTAGTCTATTCCTACTAGTCTAAATCTCTCTGAGTTCTCCATATCTCTAATTGAAACGAACCCATCGTCCTCAATTCTGCTAGGATACTCAGTAAGTATTATTGCTTCTTTGATTAATCTTATTAGTTGCTTGTGAACTGATTTATAAAAGAGACTATTCCCACTTATATGATCAAGGTAGATTACTCTAAGAAGTCTGTTTACATCATTATTGAATTCTCTTAGTAAGAGTTTTAATATTACTATATTTCTAAAGTCTGTTCTTTCATCTTGTAATAACTTAAAGAAAGTGTCTGTTTCAGTACTGTTAAGTAAATATGATACTGGGTAATCTCCCCAACCTAGTTTACTTATTGTCATTCAGGCCTCCCCAATGTTTTTAATAGATATTCATCTACCACAGAGAGTACTATTATATCAAGACCTTTGTTATATTTTAGAGCATAATTGGGGTAGCTATGGAGACCTAAGTCTGCTAGTCGCATCTTTGCCATATCATCAACAACTTCTGCTTCATCTATTCCTAAGTTAAACGTTTTAATTATCCCTGTTAGAAGCTTTTGATCTATGTGTTGATGTTCCTCTTCCTTATGAAAGAATCTATCGTCTAAGAGGCTTAATATTGAGTCTGAGGAATTCTCAGAAAAGTTTCCTATTACTCGTTTATTAAATGAATCAACAGATATTACAGTTGTCCTATACTTATTTAGTTGAGCCAAAAATATAGCTGATATATAAGAATTGGCTCTGTTGTAAAAGAATTGCTCTAAGTTTAATGATTCAATATCAGTGTCTGTTAATCCCTTTGATCGCTCCAGTAATTTCATTATAGTGTCTTGTATACAATCTTCTTGTGTGTCTCTACTTTCATATCTTAACTTAACCCTAACAAACTCGTCTAAAAATATATATAACTGTTCAACTAACTTATCCTCATCTTTTATAATATCTTTAGTTATGCGGGCCTTGAAAAGCATAATATGTCTCCTTATCCGTTGATTATGTCGTTAAGATCTTGCATTGTATCATCTTCTTTAATTTCTTCTACATCTACTACTTCAGAAATATCTTGTGCGTGTATAGCTTTAACATCTTGAATATCCTGTAAGCTATCAAACTTACTAATGATTGCATCCAATGCCTTAGATTTAGATTCTATTTCTGATCTTTCATATAATGCTGTTGCAGCTTGAACTAATTTTGTTAATTGTTCTACAGGTGTTAGTTGTGCTTTAGTTGAAAGCTCTAACAGTTTCATAAGGTCTTTTACTCCCATGTTATCTAACTCTGCGTCAGCTTTGAATCTCTCTAAAATCTTTTCTTGGATTGCTTGGTATATCGGATTAACTTTTGTTTGGTTATCAATAGACTCAGAAATCATACGCATCAAGTCTGGTAGAGTTGCTTCTACTAAAGATTGACTATATTGTGGTGCTACTATTACTTGTTTACTATCTTCGTTCATTACTATCTCCTATTTTAGTTTGTTTACTATTATTTTCTTTGTTAAAAACCCTTTGTTAATTTGATAGATAGAAAGTGTCTCCATATCTTTAAAGTATCCTCTATCTAATAATAATACTGTTAGTAGTATTAGAGACTCAGCTTCATCGTGAGTGAGTGCTCTACTTCTTGGTGAACCATTCTTATTATACTTTAATGGAACTAACTCAACAGTATGTCCTATGGATTTATAAAACTCTATTAACTCTTCTGCAACATGCAAACTCAACTGCTTTTTTGGTAACTTATTTTTATAAGGCAACACTGAATTTAGGCTCTTTATTGTTATTGGATTGACTGTTCTTATCTCCTTGATTATTGGTAATAGTAACAATGTAGTTACTGATACCCCTGAGAGAATTCCAAGTGCGGAAGCTTTCAAAGACCTAACCATAGGTTCTTCAATTATAACAGAAATATTGTCTGATACCTTAAACTCTTTAAGTACTTCAGCTATTATGTAGGCACTACGTTCTACTGTGTTTGTGTAAGAATCATTAGTGCCTACTGGACTGACTGGTTTTAATTTAATTGACCTAGTTTCTGTATCTAAAATAGCTATGCCTGTCCTACTAAATGAAGGGTCTATAGCTAAGTACTTCATTATTTAAGTAAGTCTTCTAGGGTAGTCCCTTCACCAACATCATCAATATCAAAGTCATCATCAGAATCTGATGATAATTCTAAGTTTTCTAAGTTGAAGTCTTCGGCTTCTACTACCTTTTTAGCAGGTACTTTTGGTGCTGGTGCTTTCTTTTCAGGATTCTTATTTACTGGTAATTTCTTTGGAGTACCAGCTGCTATTCCTGTCAATGAATCTATATCAAACGATGATGCTTCTGTGTCCTCGTCAGCATAATCAAAGTCTTCAATATCAAATGATGCTGCACTTGATACATATAATGGAGTACCGTCTCCTGTTTTACAAATTGCTTGTATATAAGCTGTTACACCTTTATTACCACTTGCATGAGCATATGACTTAAACTTAATATCTGCATCTGCAATCATTCCTGGATAGATTTCTTCATTGTCATCTAATGCAACTGTCCTTTGTCCTGGTCTACGAATGTAAACTTTAGGAGGGAACTTTGAATTAGTTTTTAATACTATTCCACCAGATTCAATATCATTGTCTTCATCACCAGCAAAGTATGGTAACGTCATACCTTTAGGGACTTTTCCTCCCCACATACTTGTGATAGCTTCTTTAGCAACTTGTGTTACATATTCTTTTACTAAAGCAATACTTTCTGGGTCTTTTATGATAAACTGAGCACCATAAGTCCCCTCTTTCAAGTCCTC
>JBBADY010000080.1:0-2984 GCA_041656215.1 Candidatus Dojkabacteria bacterium
CACCTTCTTGGAACCAATATGTTTTCTGCATCGTTTGATTGCCATAGACTTGTTTTAAGCGTTCTATAAGGACTTTCTCTGCCTCTTGGTACTGTGTATCCGCCATAGAGGAGATCGTTGATTGTGAGGCTTCTTTTAGCCCCTTAACCTTATCTTCATCCTGTATGGTTTCCTTAGTATATTTGAGACGTGATGTGATAGTTTGATTGAATGTTTGAATAAGTTCATTAGATCTATCTTCTGCCAATATGTATAAGTTCTTTTCATGCTGTCCTGGTATCATCTTTGCTGATAAAGTATGCTCATCAAGCAGTTCTTTTACATATGGGTTATTAAAGAAGTCTTTAATCTGCTCATTAGTCCACCCAAGTCCAACCATAACACCAAGCATATTAACATGCTTTTCGCTTATGCCATAGTTTCCAAATACATTCTCTTTAGCATTATCATATGAAGCTTGACCCCATGCTCCGATACGAGTAATGAAGTTACCCATACCCATTTTCAATATACCATGCTTAGCATCAGAGTTAGTGTCAATAATCTGCCTTAGCAATCCGGTAGCTACTACCTTGCTATTACCTCCTATACCGGTAGCATTAGCAAGTATATAGGTTAATGATGTTTGAGTGTTAGCAAGGACACCGATAGCACCAGCACCTGCCTTATTACGTGAATAAGCATCTATAAAAGAATCAAATGTATTATAAGAAGCTCCCTTAGTGGCACTCTCTGCATTCTCATTACCTACCCTCTTGATATCAGAGATCTCCATCTCATTAAATAAAGCTATCTGATTGCTTGGATGCTTAACAAGGCTTTTGAATATACTATTCATCTCATTACGTATCTTGGATGCCTGAGTTTGTCCGCCTTTAACAATACTTGCTAAGTCATTTGCGTATGCTGTCAAAGCATCAATGTCAAAGTCAGAGTCGCTAACCTTGGTCATCCATAAGGGGATATAGATACTTGATCCACCATCATGAAATGCTACTGTCTCTAACACAGCACCTGATGATATAGCATTAGCAGGAACACGTGATACAAACATCTCTAATGACTTTTTAAATACATCAGTAAGCTCAACAGTCTTCTCTGCTATATCATTTGCCATTCTATAATCATTATTAGCTGCATCTGCTTTAAGTTTTCCTATCAATAAATCTAAGTCAGAAGGGTTCTCTTTTACTAATACATTAGCCATATAGTTAGAATACTCTAATGCTGCTTCTGGATCATCTTGGTCTATCCTTGCTTGCAAGCCTTCTATGAACTTATTAGTCTTCTCGTATAGTTTTAATGACCTGATAGCAGTTCTCACGTTAGGAGCCTCTAAAAACGCTCTTACATGGCTCTCATCACCAAAGGTTGTAAAGTCTTTACTCTTTAATAGATCAAGGAAGTGTCGTCCTAATCCTTTGTTTATCATAACCCTTTCCCTTGATGCTGGATTATCACTTGGAACAGAGAGTATCTCATAAAGAGTCTCATTAGATTTATGACCAAAGATGTCAGCAAATATATTAGGAATCATAGTTGTTCCACTTCTTGTATTACCATCCTGATCAATAGTCATGGCTTCAAGTGTTCTTAATTCATAACCAGCTTGTGCAATTCTATCAGCTAATTCTTGACTACCATACATTTCTAACGGTACTGATCTATATCCATCTTCATAAAGTATATTAAGAATATCATTCTTAGTGTATGTTACTCCATTCTTAACATAATACTCTGTTGCAACACCTGATGTCTGCGTAAGCCTTACACCGGTTGTACGACCCTGCATAGTCTTATTGATCTGATTAATGTGTATGTCAATAAGTTTTTGGCGTAACATAGGAAGCTGTTCAGAGGTAGTATGATCTTCAAGCAAGTCTCTATATGCAGTGTCTTGTCCTGACAGAGAGATAGCATTAGCACCCTCACTACGTAGGTACACCCAAAGTTGCTCTAATGCCCTATCTAATCTCTTAGCTTTCTCTCTACCTTTCTTTGTGGACATATCAATCTTATCATAGCTTTCTGTAGTCCAATCAATATCTTTAAACTGATCACCCTTATCAACCTTTTTTCCCGCTAAGTCTGTCTGTGATGATATCTTATCAAGCCATGCTTTGGTAAGGTCATTACGCAGCTCTCTCTTTAACTCTCCATATCGATTATTAAGCTGATTGACCTGTGCGTTATCTGTATAGCTCATCAAAGATTCTTGCTGCGAAGGGAATGATTGTAGCTTCTGTGTGGTAACATCCTGCGAAGGGTCAAGAATAATCTTTAATGATTCATTATCTTGTAGCTCTGCACCTAATTGATCTTCTATCACACTATATGGATCGACTTGATTATAAGACTGTATAATCCCTTTCTGTGTTGATAATGGAGCAAATCCATACACCAACGAATTAACTACAGCCTCATACGCTCTAACACCCCGTTCGGAGACTTCTCCATTCTCGTATTGAAGCTCTATAATATCCTGATACATCTTCTCTATTATTTCAGAGAAGTTTAAATCACGCCTATTATTCCATAAGTCTCTAAATCTATCATATAGGCTTAACTTCTTATCATTATACAAATACTCTGCACCCTCTTCTATAAGCCTTTGCCTAGTAAGCATATCAGATTGCTTAAATAGATTCATCTGCATATTAAAGTATCCTGCTGACTGCATATCTGTACCTGTAATAACGTGATCAGCTCTCTTAACCTGTGATAAGAAACCATCAGAGGTTACATAGTTATTCAATCCCTTATACATATGTGATGTTCCTATCACACCATGGTCGCTGTCTAAAGAGTTTTGAACAAACCTATACATAAGAGCATTGACCATAAGCCTACCATCTGAATCCTTAGTTGTTGTAGGAGTAAGTACAGGACTGCCATCTTCTGATGCTTTAAATACCTGACCTGAATCAACCTCCAGGTCATTATAGAATAACAATGGAGACTGTTGTGGTACACTACCCATATAG
>JBBADY010000081.1:0-2971 GCA_041656215.1 Candidatus Dojkabacteria bacterium
TGCCATCAAGTGACTCAAGGATAAAAGAAGTTCCTTTGATGGTACTCATGTTTATTAGTTTGGTATTCTCTCTTAGTCTCTCTAACTTATCATAGTAGTCTTTGACTTTGAATAAGTTGTCTAATGCTATACTATATGCTAAGTCTTGGTTAGAGGTACTTTCTAATTCTATATTAATACCTTTTAGTAGTTGTTGTAGTATAGTGTCTTCTGGAACGTTGTGAGCTCTTGAGACACTCTTTACTGTTAAGTTGTTTGTTATCTTATTAGTGCTATGAGACATTTAGTCAAACCTCTTTCTTTTGGTGAGTAACTCTCTATTAGTCTTCTATTGAATATAGTAACTCATATAACTCTTCTGCTAGTTCTTTAGCTTCTTCAAGTGTCTCTCCGCCTTGGGAGATAGCTTGGACTGTCTTGAACTCTATAATGAACTTATTAAAGAATAGGTCTTCTTCCACTTCTCTAATAAAGTATCTTTCTGTTTCATATACTATTGATTTATCTTTATACATATCATCTATAGATTCTTTGTGTTCTTTTATTATTGTGTTGCTCATTGTTGTTTTAAGATCTCTCTGTTGATTAGGTAGAGTTCTGGGGTGCTTGTAACGTACTCGTATACTTGCTCATGAGCTATCTCGGATGCTTCTATTATATAAGTTAGTATTATGAATACTTTCTCTTCGCCATCTTCGTCTTCCGTGTAGTCCCAAGTGTGATATTTTCTTACTATACGGATAGGTCTTTCAACTGTTGATTCTAATTCTTGCTCATGGTATTCTACTTGCTGTTCTCCAAGTCTAGTAGCGTGACACTCTATATCGTACTTAATTACGAGTTTCTTATCGTCTTCTCCTATGAACTTAGTTCTCTGTATGTCTATAGTTTTATTACTTGTTACATAGGCTATCTGTTCGTTACTTGCAACTGCAAAGTATATGTTTGATAGTATTTTATTTGATACATAATATGAGCCTTTTAGTGTCTCTGAGTCGAACTCAAAGATTGCTGCTAACTGGTATACATCACGGTAACTTCTGTATGTATTATTGAAGGTAGTGTGCCTTGCATAAGCTGCTAATACTAATAGGCTATAGCCATTTTCAAATATAGGAAGGTACCCTCCTTGACTCTTGTCCCATACTACAAATTCATCTTTACTATTTACTTCAAGAGTTACTCTAGTTAGTCCACTCGGTCTTTGTTCTTTTATTGTTCTTGTTAAGATTTTTGCTGTTAGTTTATCTAGTCTCATGTTGTTGGTACCTTTCTATCTTGTATTGGTGGTTAAAGTATGTAAAAATGAGGTGTTTTGAACACTGTGCAAGATTAAAAGCAATCTTTTTACGTGAACACATAACAACCCCACTATTTACTTTATTCAACAATTTAGTCTTTTAATTCTTTAACTTTTGCTTCAATGTTAACTTTTAGCCAGCCTTCAAAGTTGCCATACACTACTTGTAGTAACTCAGTTATCTGTGGTGATAGTGTAGCTTTTACAGTATCAAATGCTTTATTAAAGGCTTCTTCTTGACTGCCTTTATCAAACTTACCATCTTTCTTTAGTTGGTCTACAAATGTTTGGTTTACGAATAGAACAGCACTTTCAATTTCTCCTAATGCTGCATTAGTTGCTTCTCTGATTTCTTCATTCTTAATCTTGCTGTCTATCCATTTCTTTAATATAGTGAATCCATAAGTGATTAACCCAGCTACTCCTACTGCTAATGCACTTATGATTATTTGTAAAATTTCGTTCCAGTTCATCTTATTCTTCTCCTTCTTCTGTACCGTACTCAGCCTGTTTCTTTGTTTCTTTTATGATTGCTTTACTTTCGTTATACTTTTCCTCTAAGTAGCAGTTGCCTCCTAGAGACTTATATGACTCAAAGCAATTATCTATTACTTCCTCTAAAACATTGTATCTGTCTAGTCTGCTTTGTAAGTTTACCCACTTACTTCCTCTAGTGTTTCTCTTTCTATTTATGTAGAAAATTTCATCTGTATATGTTAGGAGATCAGTTCTTAGGATATGTAGCAATGCACGACTATAAGTTCCTTGTGATTCTTCTATTCTACTTAGTTTATTAATTACTTTCTTACTAAACTCTGTGTTCTCAACAACTCTTCCTATCCTAAGTGATTCAACTTCTTCACGTTCTTTTTTGCTTTCTTCTTTAATCTTTTTAACGGAATTAAGGTTGATAATTATTACTAGTATAGTTGCTAAAGTGCTAACAGATATACTTATAATACTCAGTACTGTCTGAAAATCCATATATGTTTCTTTCTCCTTCAAATGTATGTGGTAACTCTTAACTACTTACTTATTGTTATACAAGTAGTAATAAAAAGTTGTCTCTTACTACTTGTGCAGCTGAAATACTCTCAAATACATCATTACCATTGCTATCTGCTAAGAAGTAAGTTCTACCAGAGAGTAGTGTAACTTGAACCTTATAATAAGCTCTTACGTTTACTACGATTACTTCTTGTATATTTTCTACTGATACGAATATATCGTTTCCAGCAGAGTCTTTTGTTACTAAATCTATTAGTTTCATAGTTCTCTTCCTCTCTCAAGTATACTTAATACTTTAATATTATTTACTAACTCCGTATATTTCTAGATATAAATCAGGGTCTGAATCTTCCAAAACGCCTTTAACTATACTTATTTCAAATTTAGAGTCGTCATTATTGTACCCAACAGAGTAAATTATTTCTCCTTGAAAAAATCCATTAGACTGTTCTGTGTATTCTTTGGTTTCCATGTTTAGTAGGAAAAAATTAATTGTAGCATATTGTGATTTAGAGGCCATTGCAACAAATCTATACTCATCAGTATCAAATTGAATAGTCGCATAGTCATATATGTTTTGATCACCTTCATCAACTCCTGTTACTTTATATTGTGCTGGAATTCTTTCCCAAGATGCTACTGCTGGTGACTCAGGCAGTTGTG
>JBBADY010000082.1:0-2925 GCA_041656215.1 Candidatus Dojkabacteria bacterium
ACTTTGTACAGCGTGGTGTAAGACAGCGTGTATTAGATACTATCGTTACTTTCGATAATGTAAACCTTAATGGTATCGCTAATGCTAATAAGTGGTCTTCTCCTGCATTAGAATCTATCTGTGAACAATCCTTTACTACTAACCAATTAGAGCGTATTGTACATAGTGAAGAAATTGCAGCTACTGAAAATTGTAAGAATATAGCTACTGAAGCTCTTAGAGTTATTAACATCAATACTAGAAGTTCTAAACCTTTATATACCAAATGGTAATGTAGCGTCTACTACAGGCTTAAATAGCCTGTAGTAGACTTACTATGTCTTTAGCATTTAAATCGATTGTAGAGCGTTCTGAAGCCTTATAGAAGCATGTTATTAAAGTACTTTGATCACATATACTTTGATTGAATATTAAACCAACTATTAATAACTTTAAGGAGTTAAATCTATGTCCGTCATTCATGCTAGTAAGTCTTTCCTAGATAACCTCAAGGACTCTGGCCGTTACGCTCTTAGCTTTCAGATTAATAATAAAACTCTTAGTGAAGATTTAGAAACTATAGAGGGTGCTCTGAGAGGTTGGAATAATAGTAACTTCAAGCTAGTACCTCAGCAGGATAATGACCACGCTTTTCGAATCATGAAAACTATTAAATCTATGGTTGTAGTTCATGAGCTTATTCATGGAGGTTGTTTGCTAATCGAGTTAATTAAAACAGCAGATAATCAAGTTCAACTGGATATGAAGATTCATAAGAAGCATAAAGTACAGGGACAATCTGAATTAGTTGATAAAGATATCTGGTTCAGGACTTCAGTTCATAAAGTTTTGATTGAGAATTAATTAAGGATAAAATTTGTGTTATTTGTTATTAAGCATCGAGTAGAAAAAGATGGTCCATATGTAACAGCATTTAGAGCAGCTAAAGATATAAAAGATATAGGTACTGCTTTATTCACAAATATTGAATCTAAGAAGTTATGGTGGATTCCTTTTATGAAGATTCATGAGGTAAGGTATATTAATCTATATACCAAAGCTGGTACTCCTATAAAAGCTCCTGGATTAGTAGTAAATAGGATACGTGCTCTTAGACATCAAGGTTGGATAGTATTTGATGGTGAGTTTTGTAGACATCACTTTAAACATCTTAGTAAGAAGTAACTTATAATCTATTTTAAACTCTATCTAAGTAATCCTAGTAAAAAAATATAGGATACGCTGCATGTAGTGGTGTATAATAGAAACACCGTTTCTAAAGTATATTGACCCATATATACTTTATGTGAAGATAGGCTACTATGTCTCTTCAGATCTGAAGTACTTTTAAATATATTTTGTTTATAATCAAACTCAAGGAATCATCATGTCCGAGAAACAAGCCCAACTTAAAGAAGATGTTCTGGAACTTGCTACTAAGATTGAAGCAGGTCTAACTATGGATAAGAAATCAGGTGTAGCTTCTGCATCTGAAGATCTTTACGAACAGAACCTTCCTGAAGACCTCACTATGGAAGAAGTCAAGAAAGTCAGTGACTACAACACTACTTTCGTAGCTGCTGGTACTTATGCATTTGGTAAGCTGTCAGTAGACGCCATGACTGGTAACAAAGGTCTAGAAAAGACTACTGGTGAAATCAAGATGGGTGTTAAAGACACTCTCTCTTTCTCCATGGATCGTCGTAAAGAGTATGTTAACCATCTTACTGGTGGTGATAAGACCGTTAAGTTTGGTGTAGTTACTTCTGCTTACGAAGTACGTGCTGGTAAGAATGCAGGTCAGCTGAAAGTAGCTCGTACTATGATCGCTGAACTGGCTGCAGACAAGCTTAAGTAATGAGCTTAAATAAGTAAACGTCAAACATCCACTACAGCCTATACTAAGGCTGTAGTGGATGTGTTTATTTTTTTTTATTTTACTTCTAACTCTAAACAAGGAGTCCAACCTGCATTTACATTAAAAGGAACTAATCCTGTTTTAGGAAATCTAAATATATAAGCATTACCTCTAACTACTTTATAATTAGTTCTGTAATACGATCTTTCCTGACACCAACTGTATCTACCATTTTCAGAAGCAAGTTCTTGCTCTATATCAGGTAAACCTAATGGTGGTATATTATCCGCAGCTACAGCATCATCCGTATCATACACAGTACTAGTTACATTATAAAGTAGCCTATCCCATTCAGAACCATAAGAAGCTGGAGAGTCATAACCAACTGCCATGGAACAAGGATCTGAATTAGTACCTTTTAGTAACATTACTTTATAGGTATCTGAACCTATGGTTACTCTAGCGTTTTGTACTGTAGCTTGTTTTCTAGGATAAGCTCCATAACCATCATTACCATATACTGCACCTGCTTTATATAAATCTTCCCACGTAAGCATATGTCTTAAGATGTTAGCTGGAACAAATACTATACGACCATTCTTATAAAACTTAAGCCATGATATGTCTGTGTTATCAGGTACACCTGCTTCTAAACCTATAGCTGATGCTAAAGTTTCACCATCTATGAAATCAACACTAAGTACTTCGCCAAATAACCCATGTTTTTTATTAAAGTCAGTAGGATCAGTATAACCGCCGATTAACGTTTGCGGTCCTGGTCCAGTATAAGCTGGTAATGTAATACCTCCACTACTGCCTAAGTTAGCATATTTCGTTATCAATTCCTGAATCATTTTTTATCCTTCTGAAGAGTCTAGATCCATACAATCAGTATAAGCCTAGTAGAGCCTGTAATAGGCTCTACTAGGCTTTTTATTAAGGTCTAATAATCATAGCTGACATAGCTAAGTTTATATCGCCTGTAGACGTTCTCTTAACGAACTTGATATATACGTTCTGGTATTCAGAAACATTAGGACCAACGTTAATATCCTGATTCCATTCAGATACAGGGAAATCAATACTAC
>JBBADY010000083.1:0-2869 GCA_041656215.1 Candidatus Dojkabacteria bacterium
AATCTTCTCTCCTGCAAGTATATATCCTTCTCCTTTCTTTCCTTTAGCCATTGCTAAGCATAAACCTTTAGTTACATCTCTTACATCTACAAAGTTATATGCACCATCTATATAGTATTTATACTTTCCTTGTGCATATGCTTTTACCATTTCTCCCATTTCAGAGCTTTTAAAGTCATATGGCCCTATTACTCCAGAAGGGTAGGTTATAACGGCATCAAGGCCCCTCTCAATACCTTTTAATACCTCTCTTGTTGCTAATACTTTAGTTTTAGCATACTCTCCAAGTACTTCGTCTGTAGTAAGTGCTAATACCTCTGTTACTACTTCTCCTTTTGGTGGTTCATACAGTGCATGTACAGAGCTTGTATATACAAGTCTTTTAACATTTGTTCTAATACATGCTTCTACTACATTCTTTGTACCTTCGATATTTACACTGTACATTAGATCTTCTTTACCTGGTGCAATTGCTACTATGCCTGCAATATGAAAGACATACTTTGCATCTTTAAAGGTTTCTATTAGAAAGTCTAAGTCTCTAATATCCCCTTTATATGTTTTTACATTAAGAGTTTTAAGTATTGGATCATTTTCAGGGTCTAGATCTGTAACTCCTACTTCATATCCTTGTTTAAGAAGAGTTCTTACTAATACATTCCCTATATGTCCTGATGCTCCTGTGACTATTACCATATATATGATTATGTAAGAAAGGGGTTGTTAAAGCAATGGGAGAAAAGATATCAATTTCCTATCCCAGAGGATAAAATGGTATAATAGGGGATGGATAAAAGAGAAATAGCTATACTAGGTTATGAACATGATGGCTCTAGGGAGGTGTACCACTTGGAGAGCTTAGGTGAAGATTTTGAGATAAATGTACCTCCTGAGAATATATATATGGCAATATGTGCTCATCATGAAGCAAACAAATTAATAGGGGAGGGTTTAGAGGCATCGATCTTAACGGTTGGAGGTAGCGCTATATCGAATAAGAGGATTGTGGATAGGCTTAATGAGATGACAGGTACAGATGTTCCTGTAGAGGTAGATATTTCTTCTAATAGTATAGCTTCAAATATTAAGTCTTTAGTAAAATATGAAGTCCCTTTTCTTATCATATGTCAGAAATTTGCGAAACTAAGAACATATATTCATAGTAACTATCATCTCAATAAAGAAGAATTTGAAATTAAAGATTGGGAAACATATATTGAAGAGAGTGAATTAGATAGTTTCGAGGAAGGATTAATTAAGGAGTTAAGTACCTTAAGGCATGTCCCTTTACAAAGAAAAATGGCAGAGGGTGTTCTTACACTCTTAGCATACTTAGATCCTGAGGATGGTTTTACTACTAAGATTGCATCTTTAAGACAGAAACTTAGGAAAGGTAAGCCTAAGGACAATTTTTTTAATAAAACAGGGTTAGGTTAGTTTTATAACTTTCTATATGGCTTAGGTATTTAATAACATTTCTGTTTTAAGAATTCATCCCAATCAACATCTACTGCATTTAAGTACTGTTCTATTGTTTGCTTTGTCCCTATGTGTGGAGTTAATGGTTGTCCAAAGGAGTATCCTTTTTCTTCAAAGTATTTAGTAGAGATTACTATTTCTATATTTGTATTTGGTAGTGTAATAGTAGTTGTTTCTCCAAACTTTGTAGGAGATCCTGCTGTTTTTGTTCCGATAGAGAGAGCATTTTTAGAATCTAATATATTTAATGCGTTTATTATAGCTGCTGAGTACGTATAGTTTGATAAAAAGACAACAGGAATATATTTATCCTGATTCTCATAGAAGAACTTAGTAAGAGGATCTAAGATTAGAGAACTTCCTCCAATATTATTCCTTAAATCTACCACTATATATTTAGAATTTTTTTCTTTAATCTCTTCTATTATCCCTCTTATCTCTTCTTCTGTAATATCTTCACATTCATTGTATTGTAGATAGAAGGTTGAAAGTTCTTTGTAATATTTACTCCAATATAGCCCTTTTGGATTTAGAGTTTCACTTTTTAGAATATTTTCTCTTCTTGGGTCATACAATTGCTCTTCAGATATCTCATATGGTTTTAGTTTAATTGTTCCTTGTTCTGTTTGAATCTCAAGTATTAAACTATTATCAATAATATCTAAGTATTTTAAAAAGTCTGGTTCATGTACCCATTTCTCTATTGCATTAGAGAGGACTATTTCATTCTCATGAGGGATTACTTCTTTTACTTTTGAGATTACATCTTTAATCAGGATACTGTTTAGAGAGAGTATCTTAGCTCCTATGTACTCTTTATATTTCTTCTCTATTGCTGATATGTAATACTGATTTTCTATGTACTTAAGTCTAATGGGGTATTTCTCTTCTGACAGGGCTTTTTCTATACCTTTAACCCTTGTATGTGAGTCTTTTATCTTTGAGAAGATGGTCATTAATTTAAAGAAGAAAGGAACTTTATCAATATCCCCTGTCATTGTTACTAGATTATTTAAATCATTATTAAGATCTTCTTTTGAAATGAACATGAAGGGGTTGGGGTGAGTTTCTATAAGTTTCTCTCTTAAGAATGTAAAATCTCCTGTTATTTGTTTTATAGTGTAATCTTTCATAGATTGAAGTTTTAGAGATAGGTATTAGATAAAAATAGTAATTTAGTATACTATATTAGTATGAAACTATCTCTAAGTAGAATTGAAGATGGCGTAGAAATTAAAAGATTTGAAGTAGAGTTTGCTGTTAAATATTTCTATAAACTAACTAAGAAAGATAGAGAAAAGATATATAAAATACTTAGGATAATGGATAGTTTAGGCAGTGATGAAATAGATGAGACTACGGATAAGGATTATAGATACCAATCAGATCA
>JBBADY010000084.1:0-2833 GCA_041656215.1 Candidatus Dojkabacteria bacterium
TCACTTCTAAAAGCTATGTCTGGCTCAGAAATGTCAAGTTTGTGATCAATTACTTTTATTGTAGAGTTTTCACTAACTTGAACTTCATTTACTATAATATCTCTTTCAACATTATGTTTCTCTCTTGTAGTTCTTGTCATACTACCAGGCCTTAAAACTATTGTTTTACCCTTAGTTTGTGTAGGGTAATAATGATGATCGTGTCCTGAGAACATTAAGTCAAAGTTACTATAGTCTTCATAAGGTATATCATCAGCTGGAACTGTCTTATCAGTTGCATAGTGTATGATTAGAAGATTGACTTTACTATCATCTAAAACTATGTCTTTTAGTGAATCTTTCATTGTATAGTCTATGCCATACAAGTTAATATTTTCACTGATTTCGTATGGAATTATGGAGTCTTCTGACACCCTTTTCACAGAACCTTTAGCTAATAAAGTGTATAGTGGTGAGTTCTTTAGTAAACTCATATTATTTCTTGGTAAGTCATGGTTCCCTACTAAAGTCAATACTTCAATGTTTTCTTTATGGAATTCATTAAACTTATCTATAACTTGATTCATATATATTAAAGACTGATTTAGTGTTGAAAACATATCTCCTGCAAATACTACTAACTTAATATCATTAGTTATACAGATGTTTTTTATTTGATCTAACTTATTTAATGTTATCTCTCTGTAATCATCTGCACGAGATACTGGAGTCATACTATCTAAATGTGGGTCTCCTACAAATAAAATCTTTGTCATTTATTATTCCTCTAATTTCTTATTTTACATTTTTTGGAGTTTCCCAAATCCAAAAGTCTTTCTCCATCATTTTTAATCCTAACTCAGTTAAGACTGGCTTATGCTTTCTTATGAACTTCATATAGTTATTCATACTACTTATGCTTGAAGGTCTCCAAAACGTTGCATCTGCTTGTTTCTTAGTTGTAATTACTTCTCCAGTTGAGAGTATATCTACAATGTATTCTCTTTTCTTATTTTTCAAAAATCTATAAGTTACCTGCATTTTACTCTCCCCTGTCTTCTCCACTTGATAATCTTCCAGTTGCTGTAACCCCAACTCTATAGTTAATTCTTATTCTACCATTAGCTTCTCTTACTTGTGGGAGAAGTTTTCCAAAGAATGAGCCGTTTAGTTTTTCAAGAGTTGCTCTTTCTCCTAATAGTTTTAGCCATTCAGGATACTTCTTTCCTTGCTCATCATATCTTTCAATCATTTCAATTACTGCGTCATTCTTAGTAGACATTGCTCCACTATCAGTTTTAACTCCTGTATCTAAACCAAAGCTTGTGAATAGTGCTTCTTTTTGTTTATTTGAGTTTAAGTTAACATTTCCAATATGTTTATGTAACTCCTCATCAATCTCTTTTAATCTTGGTATGATATGGTTATTAAGTTCGTCTTCTAGAAACTCTTCATCAATATTAAGTTCAAAGTTCTCCATTCTCATAAGTCTTGGTAGAAATAACTTGTCAATCTCTGAAGCCATTCCAAACTCTTTGTAGAACTTGTAAGTTTCCATACCTAATGAATAAGTAGAGATTCCATCTTGACCTGCATAGAACACAGCGTCTCTTGGGTCTAAGAGAGAGAAGTCAAAACTTTCTATGTTGTATAATTTTAATGTGTCCTTTAAGTCAATTCTATAGAACCCTAAGAAGTGTTTCTCAAGTGACTTCAAGTCAAGTAATTTAGAATCTGGGTCAGCATAACTTGCAGTAAGTTGAGTATCTACTACATTTACTTTTAACATATCATACTTCTTATCAGTATATTCTAAGACTCTCATATCAAATCTTGCATTAAACATAAATACTCTGTCTGCTTTAACTAATGCGTCATATATGATATCAAGAGCTTCTTTTCCTAAGTTAAACTCCTCAAACTTTTTATCATGTTTAATTGGTACATAATAGCCAGTGAAAGGATCAGTAGCAAAAGAGGCTCCAACTATTTGATCAAGTTCAGGGTTTAGTCCAGTAGTTTCTGTATCAAATCCAATATCTTTTGCTCCATTTAATATACTCTTTAACTGTTCTATAGATGATACTAAGTTGAAGGTATAGTTACTTCTAAAGTCAGTAGCTTTTAATACCCACCTTACTTTCACTCTTCTCTTAGGAGTCTTTTTACCCCCGTCTGCTGCCATTATATACCTATCAACAAGTATTGTGAATTCAGGAGACTTTGGATTAGGGTTTACACCCTTATAGCTAGTTAAGTAATACTCAGAGCTACTATCTAAATACTTATAGAAGTTAAACTTTTTAATTATTTCTCGTTTAATTTCTCTCTTTAGTTCTGCTAAGTCGTTACTAGGTGTCTTTGTTATTAGAGAGCTTATTTCAATATCATGATTGTTATTCTCTAACCATGTATCAAAAGTTTCTGCATCTTCTAGTTTTATATTATTTAATGAATAAGAAAAAGGGAACTCAGTGTTCTCCTTTGCTCTTGGTACAAAGTGTCTGTATGTCTTAGTCATTTTCTATCACCTTAACTTTAGTTTCAACTAGTCTATTTATATCTTCAGAGGGTTTGAACTTAACAACTGCTTTTCTACTATCTTCTTTACCAACAGCTTTTAACTCAAACCTACCTAAGTCTTTAATAGTAACTAACTGGTCTCCATGTTTAGATGAGATATGGACACCTTGTCCTTGGTATCCTATCTCATCATTTAAGGATACTACATATTCAAACGGTAGCTTAAAGGCTGTTTGAAGTATATCCCACGCACGTTCTTCTGACGTTCTTATACCCACACTAAATAAGTATTTTGTCATTTGTTTAATGAGTTCTTTAGTGTGTTTATCTT
>JBBADY010000085.1:0-2798 GCA_041656215.1 Candidatus Dojkabacteria bacterium
TGGATTAAAGGTAATGGAATATATGAGAGAGAAATTAATGACATATCAGATAGAGAGTAATCAGCTGTTTAATCTTGAAGCTACTCCTGGGGAGAGTACTACCTACAGATTTGCAAAAGCAGATAAGGCAAAATTTGGTGATGAGATAATTGCAGCATCTGATATAGGTAGGAATAAAGGTTCAGCCCCCTACTATACCAACTCCTCACAGCTTCCTGTGGGCTTTACAGATGATGTATTTGAAGCATTAGATATCCAAGATGAGTTTCAATGTAAATATACAGGTGGTACAGTACTACATATCTTCCTAGGAGAGAGAATGCCTTCTGTTAATAGTGTTAAAACTTTTGTAAGAAAGGTAGCAGAGAACTATAAATTACCTTACTTCTCTATTACTCCTACCTTTAGTGTATGTCCTAAACATGGATATATGGCTGGTGAGCATACATACTGTCCTAAGTGTGATGCAGAGTCAGGATATATAGATGATTTGCAGATTGATGTCTCTATTTAAATTTTAATTGCCTAGTAGATGACAAAGAAGATAAAAGCAGTAAAAAGACAGAGGTGTGAGGTCTATTCACGAGTGGTTGGATATATAAGGCCTGTAGCTCAGTGGAATCCAGGTAAGCAGTCTGAGTATTGCGATAGGACTACTTACACTGCATAAGGATGTTAATAACCGGATTTCAAAAATCTACCCTTCTGGATTATCCAGGTAAAGTCTCAGCTTTAATCTTTACATATGGATGTAATTTAAGGTGTGAGTACTGTCATAATCCAGAACTGGTAGTACTACCATGTAATAAGGCTAATATTACTACGAATGAAGAGGTTCTCTCTTTTCTTAAAAGTAGAAAGAATCTCTTAGATGCTTTAGTTATTACAGGTGGTGAGCCAACTCTTCAAAAAGATCTAATACCGTTTATTAAAAAAGTTAAAGATATTGGCCTTTTAGTTAAACTAGATACAAATGGTACTAACAGTAAGATAGTGAAAGAGCTTCTAGATCTAGATATAGTAGATTACTGGGCTATGGATATTAAATATGAAGATGAGATATATGAACAGAACTTACAGAAGGATGTACAGTATGAAGAGATAAAGAGGAGTATAAAGTTGATAAAAGAGAGAGCTAGAGATTATGAATTTAGAACCACATATGTAAAGGGTATACACAGTATTAAGTCTGCAGAAGGAATAGGAAAGCTAATAGAGGGTTCTAAAAGATATTACATACAGAATTTTAGGCCAGGAAAAACAATAAATCCTGGATTAAACAGATCTAACTCTTTTACTCCAAAAGAATTAAAACAAATAGAGAAAACAATCAAGAAGTATATAAAAGAGGTAGAGATAAGAGAGTAGTTAAATATTAGGATTATCTAACACCTTTATAACCTTCCCATTTATCATTGAATTACTATTAATATCCAAATATATTGGCTTATGTATTGGATTGTTTGATTCAGGATAAAGAATAACCATATCCTCACTCCTCTTAATATTCTTTACAGTAGCACTACCATCTACAATAGCTAAAACAGCATCTCCATCCTCTATATCCGCATCCTTTTGAACAACAAGGTAGTGACCCTCCTCTAAAGTCTTACCATCTATCTCACGCATATTCATGGAATCTCCCTTCACTATTAAAGAGAACAGCCCCTCTCTATTTCCTACCAATGATTTATCTAACTGTAAGACTCCTAAGTTCTGCTCCTCTGCAAGTACTAGTGGAGTACCTGCATTAGCATATCCAAGAATAGGTATACCTACTAAATACTCATAAGAGGAATCCTCCTCTATCTCTTCAACAATATGTATACCTCTAGCTTCACTAGTTCTAATGATATACCCCTTCCTCTCTAAAGCTTCTAAATGGTTTACTACACCTCTCTTTGTTGTAATATTGAGCATTCCTTGTAATTCAGTAAGTGACGGTGCATTCCCATTATCTAAATAGAAATCCCTAATTACTCTTAATACCTTCTCCTGTCTTTTTGTTAATATACCATCCATACGGTAGTATACTCAATTTAATATTTTAGTATACCACTGCAGGTATACCCCGCAACTACTTATAGTATACTGTTGTACTTCTTAAAATATAGATATATACTTAAATGTATATAAATTAAATATTTTATCTAATGGCTGAAGAGAAGAAAGCAAAAAAGGTCTACTCCTTAGAGGAGATTCATTTCAATGAAAAGAACAAGGCAATGGCAATGCTCTCATGTATTCCTATTGTTGGTCTTGTAATGATCTTTGTTGAAAAGAATGATCTTTTTGTAAGATATCATGCAGCACAGTTTGCAATATTTAATGTTACATTCCTCATTGGTCTTGTACCAGTAATAGGATGGATGTTAACACCTATAATAGGGCTTTTAGCTTTAATTGCCTTTATTATGGCTTTGGTTAAGATTAACTCAGGAGAGAGATTTGATGTACCTTTACTATCAGGATGGGCATTAAAGATTATGAGTGCTACTGATTAATTATTAAGTATCTGTTAATAAAAAAGGAGAGCTAATCACTCTCCTTTTTCTTTGATAAAAGCATTTTCCTACTTTAACTCAGGTTGCCAGTTACCCTTACCTTGTAGTATTCGTACAAAGTATGATTGTAGTGTATTTATTGGAAAATCAAATCCATACTCTATATCTATACCATTCTCATTACTGAGTTGAAAACCATCATATCTTTGGACATCTGATTCCCATCTACTTACATTATTAGCAGTAAAGTCTACTGGTTCATACTTATTAATACTTTGTATTAAGCTCTTAGCT
>JBBADY010000086.1:0-2793 GCA_041656215.1 Candidatus Dojkabacteria bacterium
TCCAACGTCAGGGTCATTAAATATTGCTTTAAATTTTGGATATCCGGTAATACCACTAGGATTTATATTATTATCAGTTCTTAAATCTGTAGGAGCAGTAGGGGCTTGATTTGAAACAGCAAAGTTAGCAGTTACACTCTTATCTGCAACTACACTAGTATCAGTTCTTGAGGCTGTAGATACTGAGTCGCTCCAATTAACAAAGTGATAGCCACTGTTAGGAACCGCTGTGACTTGTGTACCGTTGCTTCCTCTACATACTCCTTGAGGAGTCGTTCCTGATATATATCCTCCTGTACCTGCACTGTATGTCAGAGTATATTTAACTAAATAACAGGTTCGATAATATTGTCCACAGGAATCTCCAGTGCAATATGTTCTGGTACAAGCTTTATTTGACTGTGAACAACCAGTATTTGTTTCAGTATAGTAGGTACTACAAGGGTCTGGAGTACAGCCCCCACAAGGTCCTCTATCACAGGTGTCACAACTTGGACCTCCACAACCGTTATAGCCAGTACATCCACAGACAGCGTGTGGGTAACAACCATCAGGACATGCAGCATATGATATTGGTGTACTATCTTTCTGATAGAATAAGAAAGCTGAAAAGATAAGTGCAGCAAAAAGTATGATACCTAAAGCTTTCGCTATTTCCTTCATGTCCCATTCAATCCTAATGATATATTCAGAAGAAGGATTTTTTTCGATATTCTTACTTATCATCATCTTCTTCCTTTTTTATCTCTGTAATAAAGAAAGCTAAATACCCAACCTAAAGTGAAAGATATAATTACGGATGTTGCATATACAAAGAAAGATGGAGAAGCACTATCAACCTCTTTCTCAGGAACCACCTCCTGTGAGTTACTACCCTCTATTGGACTATCCTCAACTACAACTAATGTAATAAAGTGTTCTCTTTGATTCAAGTTATTAAGTTTTACCTCTACAGGATAGCTACCTTCATCCAAATTCATAATACTAAAGAGTACAAACCAATTGCCATACTCATCTACTGTACTCTCATACGATTGATCATCAAAGAATACCTCTACATTACTACCTGGATTACCACTTCCCGCTATCTTTACAGCATCTAAATACTTAACCTTTACAAAACCTTCATCCTCTTTCCTAACGACTTCGTTATTAACAGCTACACTATTAAAATGAGGATTAGGGGTATACAACAAGTCATTAGCATATATATTTGCTGTATTAGTAAATAGTATTACAGCTATTAGTAAGGGAGATATATATTTAAAAATGTTTCTTTGAAATATCATACTGTTTGTTGTTTAAGTATATTTACTTAGTAATTTTAAAGGATTTCAATATGTTGTCAAACTGATATCTTGCACTATTATATATTCCTGTGTACTATATTCATAATTAACATTATCTATGATTTGTATGGATACCTCCGTTATTACTAAGTATAGAGTAAAGAAGTATTTAAAGATATTTACTCTTGTTCTTTTTCTCTCATTAATAGGATTAGTTATATATGGTTATGTAAGGATATTACCTAAAGATATAAAATACTCTAATGTTAGCTCTAGCTCTTTTACTGTAAGTTGGACAACTAAAACTCCTACAAAGGGTGCTGTTAGAGTAATAGAGAGTAATAACAATTTACCAATATCTTTTAATATATTTGAGAAAGAGATTTTTAATGATACTAGGGATGTGAGAATGTCAGAGCTAATATCTGCTCAAGAGACTGAGGAGAATATATGGGAAAGTAATTCTTTTGTAGTAAAGGTAAGTGATTTTGTAACAGAGAGAGTTGTTACTGAAAGAGGTACCTACTATACACATCACATAGAAGTTAAAGGTTTAGATCAGGAACATGAATACAGTGTAATGGTTGGAGATGGTTTACTGTTTTTAAATAGTAAGAACTTCTCTCATGCGAAGAGTGTAATGACTACTACTATTCCTGAAGCTATGGATACTCCTCTTCCAGCGTATGGGCAGATAAAGGATGCACAGAATCAAGATATCCCTATTGATGAATTAAAGCCTGTTACAGATGGAGTAGTATATTTTAACTATTTAGATGAGAGTACACAGGAGAGAAGTAATGTATTTTCTAGCTCATTAAATGAAAGTGGTGGTTGGTATATTGATATAGCTACTGCAGTAGATAAAGATGGAGAGTACTTTTTTGAGAAATATAGTCAAACTATTACAAATATATATGGTGAGTTATTAATAGATCTAGGGCCTTTAGGTACATGGAAGAAGGTTATTGATATGAATGAGTCTTCTCCTGTTGAAACCATTGTTATTAATATGTCTAATAGTTTTGAGGATGAGGGATCTGTTAAGAGGATAGATTCTTCAAATGGGCTTGTAAAAGGTGTGGAAGCCAGTGCTTGTAGTTTTGCAGGATGGTGTGGTCCTTGTTTTGATGGGAATAAAGATAACTCTTGTAGCTGTCCTGAGTCTACCTTAAAGGCAAGAAAATGTGATGGAGAAACTACATTAACAATGCAAGAGGTTCAAAAACAATTTGAGAAATGTGCTAATGGTGGGAATGTAGGGGATTACGTATATTATGGAGGAGAATGTAAAATATGTACAGAAGACAAGCTATGGTCCTCTAAAGGTGTAGATCGCAACCTATGTGATGGTAACCAAGGGGGAGCAATCTTTTCCCCACCAGAAGAAAAGCAGGAAAAAGAACTAGCAGATACACATGAAGATGTTAAAGTCGATATAAGACCGATTTGTACAACATGCCATGATACTGTTGAAACTCTAAATAATTATGACGGTTTGCCT
>JBBADY010000087.1:0-2768 GCA_041656215.1 Candidatus Dojkabacteria bacterium
GTTCTAACGGTTGTAATGATACTTTAGGAAGGAAAGCTTGTTGGATAATTAAATCTAAGCTATCCCCTGGGTCTCCTGAACCTGTAATATCTTCAATGAATACTACGAAGTTATTAGTACGTCTAACGTCACCAAGTCCCTTTGTTAATGCTCTAGTTGTTAAGTTCTTTACTTCATTAGCCATTATACTTCAACTCCTTTTGGTAATACACCTTGTGTTACTTCTTCTAATGTTATGTCTTCATTAGTTATGTATAGGTCAATGAGAATGCTCTCTGTTACTCCTACTGGCTTATAGGCAATTACTGCCTTTAAGTTACCTTCTAAGATATCCTCATCATTCATAATGTGTCTTCCAGTAACTACATATCTTGATTCAACAGCATCTCTACTAATTAAGTAATCGAATATGCCTTCTAATTTAACTTGAAGTGAAGTCCAAGTCTTTTGGTTATTAGGGACAAATTGGAACTTAGAGGCTATGTCACGGACTTGCTCATTAACGTGTAGTGCTAATGATACAATGTGGCTTCTAATGAAGTAGTTTTGTTTGTTATCTTCTCTATTAGCTACTAATGTATTTTGAGACATGAAGAAGTGTCCTACACCAATCTTTAAGTCTAATACGTTAGCTCCATAAGCTTGGAGTATGTTCTTTTTACCTTCAGAGATTGCATACTGTAGTTTTAATACTTCTCGATGAACTCCGTTTGCTTCTCCTGCTACTGGTATCCAAGGAGTGTCAGCAATGATTCTTTGAGACTTCTTAGTTGCTAGTAGTACAGAAGCTGGCATGAGGAACTCACTCATATCTTCAATATAGTTACTGTTAAATGATGGGTAAAATTTACCATAAGCTAATTCTACTTTATGGTTTGCTACTATTTCTTTGTCCTCTAATTTTGGTAAGTCTGTTGCTACATCTGAGATGTTTAATTCTATGTAGTATTTAATATCTCTACCTTCTACATATTCAGCTATGGTTAAAGCATCTCCTTCTAGTGACTCTGGAGCTGTTAATCCTATAGCTACTTCAATATTTGGAGCAATGATACTTACAAATCTTTCATTAACGTTTGTCAATGAATTCAGTGTAGTTGTTAAGTCTGTTTTATTAGGCATTGCTAATACTGGAACTCTTTGAGAAAGTATGTATTCCATTACTGCTAATTCTCTAAGAGCGTTCTCAGAATCATTAACTCCGTCTACTGCTGGTATTCCTTCTGATGCTTCTACTTCCTTAACTACTTTGAAGTTCTCATATAGTTTACTAATATTTTGTAAGAATATTGGTGCTTGATCCGCACCATCTCTAACAGCGTCTGAAAGGTATACAGCAATTACGCCTTTTCTTTGTAACTCAATATTTCTTTGTATTAAGTATGTATTTATATTTATTGCCATTCTTGTTTACTCCTTTAATGTAATTTCTTGAACACATCTTTGAATCCAATGTTTGTAAGCCCTGATGGCTTTAACTTGTTTCCTGCACTTGGAGGCAGCTTAGCTCCTGAGACTATATTTAAGTTTGTCATTACAAAGAAAGCTTTTAGGAACTCCTCATCTCTCCTTGTAAGAGCTTCATTTACAAAACTAGGGTGATTACCTTGGAAGTGTTCTGAAAATGTCTCCTGCGTTGAATTTGATACGCCTGTACGTTTATTGTGTAACTTTAATTTGTAGTAATAGTTTACTACGTCTATATATCCGTTATTATATGCCTCTATTACATAGGCAGGTGCTTTACGTTTATATAGTTTATTGATAGACTCTATGTATCTCTTTCTATCAAAGATTTTTATTTTCATCTAAACACCCTTCCTTAAATTTCTATTGTCTCTGTATTTACTAGCTCTCCGTCTAATCCTTCTTGAGAAACTTCTATCTCTAATTCTTGAGATAACTTAACTTCTTTGAAGTGCATTAGTTTAGCGTTCTTTATCTGATATACTACTGCATAAGTGTAAATACGATCATCATTATCTGTGCTTGTTTGTTCAACAGGGCCATTTAAGTATGTTACTTGATAGTCCTCTGTTCTTGAGTACTCTTTATTTCTTGAGTACTGTTTTACTTCTAAGTTTGGATCTAAACTAAACATTATAAGTATATCATTAGTTAGTTGGTCTAACTCTTCTAGTGTCTTTGCAAATATATTTATTTGGTATGCTAAGTTAGTTGTAATGTATCTCGTAGAGATTATTTTATTGCCATCAATAAAGTCATCATTATAACCACTAAGTCTTGCTCCTAATGTTTGAGTTGGGTTTGGTTTAAACTCCATCCTATAAACATTTAATAGTGGGAACTTCATTTTACCTTCTGTATCAGGAGTTATTCCTCCACTGTATATTGCATTATAAGTTATCGCTGTATTAGCATAGATTGTATTAGGCCAAACTGCTCTTACTTTATTTAGGAAAGCTAAATCAAAATCTCCTACCATGCTAATTTCAACTCCTTTAAGTTCTTACCAATCTTCGTCTTCTTCAACACCGTCTTCAAACATAATTGATAGGTAGTCGAAAAGTAATTCTCTTTGTAATTCTTTGTTCTTGTTGATTAAATGAGAAGGTGTTTTTTTTCTGTCTTCTTCCGAAATCCCCTGTACGATGTTTACATACTGTTTTTTACCACCATCTACATCAAAGACTAATTGTCCTGCTTGTTGATTGTATACCAGAGTGAATTCTTGAGAGTCTTCTACAGTAAAAATTACAGGCCTAAATAAGGTAGCTTCCTCACGACTTATTATGCTTCCATGTTTA
>JBBADY010000088.1:0-2675 GCA_041656215.1 Candidatus Dojkabacteria bacterium
GGAGAATCCTTTACCTACAACAGTAACATGTGAAGAAGGAACTGATGCTACAAATAAATATGTTATGACTTCAACAGAAGGTAATTTCTTACTTGAATCAACAGCAGGTACACTGTATCAACTTGGATGGAATATCCCTGGTGCGGAGGACTCTATTGTAACCAATGGAACAGTTAGGGTAATTGCTGCTAATGGTTTTAGTTTTACTTCCGCTGATTATACAGATTATTCAATAGAGGCAGGTAGTACAGTTACAATTGAATTATTACCTGATTATGGATATCAATATGTATCTGGTGGGCTAAACGGTAATCAAACAATTCCAGATGATGGTAAAGCATCATACACATTTACAATGCCTGATAATCACTTACACTTAAGTGCAATATTTGAAAGAACTTCAGACATAATTAGTCTTGATACTGAAAAAATAGCGGCTGCTAATATAGCAGTACCTTCTTCAGAAATTAATGGAAATGCAGAACTTCTCATAGGAGATGCTACAGATATTGACGAAGCATCTTTTGAATCACAGGCGGGTGATTTTGAAATTGATACATATTTAGACCTATCATTAAACGAAGTTATATATAAAGGAACTACAGAAGATGTATGGAGAACGAATATTACTGAATTAGATGAGAGTACAACTGTAACATTAACACTTTCTGATGATCTTAAAGGGCATGCAGAATATATGGTACTTAGAGAGCATGAAGGAACAGTTGAAGAAATACAGGGTGTATATGATGCTAATACAGGCACCCTTACATTTGATACTGATGCATATTCAACATATGCATTAGCATATAATGATCCTGAGAACCCTGCTACCTTTGACAATATAATATGGAGTTTTGTAATTGGAATAATTAGTATATCAGGATTGTTTGTTGTTAGTAGATATAAAAAGGAATTTTATAAGAGTTCAAAATAATTGGGATTGTTAGAGAGATTATAAAAAAGGTTTTTAGGGAGAGTTTTTTGTTGTTCATAAACATAAGGATTCTACCTTCGAACCAAGAGCTCTTAAAAACCACTCCTTTTTGACGATTTTCATCTACCAGGCCTTACTTCTGAGAGTTTCACTTTTTAGAGTCTAAATTACTCAATCCCCATAAGGATTTTTAAAGATAGTGGACGGGTCTTGTTGGAACATGTTGAAATTGGCGGGGTGAACGGGACTCGAACCCGCAACCTTTGCAGTGACAGTGCAATGCTCTAACCAGTTGAGCTACCACCCCAAAATTACTAAAAGAGTATATCAAACGTATATTAAAATTACAATGTGATATAATTTTGTAATAATATAGTAAAACCCTTCTATGAAAAATGAAAAAATACTCTCCATTGTTACTAACTTTGTTGAAATGTGTATATTTCATATAGATGAGAATGGGGATATAAAAGAAGTAGTAGTTAATAGTAAGGGTAGCTTTAATCCTGATAAGAAGAATATCTATGAATACTTCACTAAAGAAGAGGGTGAAAGAGTAAGTAAATTGATAGCAAGTGGATTAGATGAAGAAAGAAAACATCTTACTTTAAAACATAGCTGTGATGAGTGTAAATATACGGATATAGAGGTTAAACAGGTAAGAGGAGAGCTATATATTACTTTCAAATTCAGAGAATCATCTAGAGAGAGGGAATTGAAATATGAAAAGATGATAGATCATCTCTCTGTTAAGGCTAGTACAGACCCAATGACTACACTTTTAAATAGGTATGGATATTGGGAGAGAGTAAAAGCATTACTTAACTGTGGAGATAGTGAAAGAGAGTTAGGAATATTACTAGTAGATGTAGATAATCTTAAAAGTATTAATGATAGTAAAGGACATAAGGGAGGAGATAAGGCTCTTAAACAGGTAAGTAAGTTAATTACAGACTCCATTCGTAGTCGTGATATTGCAGTTAGATATGGAGGAGATGAGTTCTTAATAGTGGTTGAAGAGCTTACAGGTAAGAAAAGTACAGGGTACAGTCTAGGTAAGAGATTAATCTCAATTGTTAATAGTAAAGATAGTAAGATGCTTACTACTGTTTCAATAGGGGTACACCTTGTTAAGGTAGGAGATTTTGAAAAGTATTTAGGGAATGAGGATAAATTACGTATAGAGTGGGATAAGGCAGTAGATATTGCAGACAAGATGACATATATAGCCAAAGAAAATGGTAGAAATCAAGTAATATTTTCAAAAGATATTAAGAGTGATCCTCAATAGCTTGTACAAATGACCCTTTATCTCTTAGCCCTATTAAAGTCTCTACAAGTTCACCATCCTTAAAAAGCATAACTGTTGGAATACTCATAATTCCATACTTACCAGCTATCTCTCTTTGAGCATCTACATCCATTTTACATACCTTTACCTTCTCTCCCATATCTTCTGCTAATTCCTCAATTACAGGTCCTAATATTCTACATGGACCACACCATTCAGCCCAAAAATCAACTAAAACTAAACCTTTGAAGTCTAATACCTCTTCTTGAAAATTACTGTCTGTTAAATGTAATAGTGACATGTCTATTAAACATTAAAATTAGGTAGTTAATAGGAAAATCTTTATATTCCTAGTATAATTATACCATGAAGAGATTTAGATTGACTAATAATAACTGGGACGAAGTAATTAAAAAGGCTCTACAAGTACTAAATGAAGGAGGACTT
>JBBADY010000089.1:0-2630 GCA_041656215.1 Candidatus Dojkabacteria bacterium
CCTTTCTTAGCTATAGGGTCAGTTATTACTCCTTCAGACATTCTCATTTTATATTTAGCCTGAATATCTTTAGCTTTCTTAGCGAAAGTTTTACCTTTTCTTAATTCTAGTTGGTCAGAGAATATATAATCTCCTTCTCCAGTATCATATTTAACTTCCCCCTTTTCTACTAGAGCTACAGGATTCTGAGCATTAGGATTACCTTGAGCATCTACAGGAACTCCTCCATTAGGTCCTTCATGTAGTTGTCCACCATAATTTATGGTACCTCCCATAGCCATTTGTTGAGGCTCAAGGACATCTAAATATTTACTGTACGGCCCTATAAATTTTTTTCTATGTGTTTCCATAAAAGGAGCCCAATCAGCTGCTTTTATTCTTTCAATAGGAGCATTAACCCTACCATCATTTGCTCTAAGATTAAATCCTACCTCATATCCTCCATGGTACTCACTGTAGGGGTCGTTAATCTGACGTAGATGATATATTTGATCTGGAATACTGGTATGCTGTAAGGCTACACTAGGGTCTCCTGCAAAATATGCTTCCATATCTTCTGTAGTCTCCCCTCTCAGCCTTCTCATACTATTAGAAACAGATTCTGTTGGAGGGGTATAAGCTTTAGAGTCTATAGGTAAACCACTTCCCATTTGGTATTTAGGAAGTTTCCCTCCTCTACGTCTTGTAGGGACATAGTTTACTAAAGGATTTTGATTT
Source organism: Candidatus Dojkabacteria bacterium (assembly GCA_041656215.1). Lineage (GTDB taxonomy): Bacteria > Patescibacteriota > Dojkabacteria > SC72 > SC72 > UBA5209. Next base: position 718 of record JBBADY010000089.1, read on the forward strand.
AGTTTATTTTGTAGATTTGTATTAGCTGTACTTAAAGCATTTTGTTCTTTAATTTGTTGCTCTTGTAGTTCCATTTGTTCTTTCTGCCCAGCTGTTTCTGCAAATCCTGAAGCTCCAGAACTTATCATTCCTATTCCAGCTCCTGCCAGTGCTGCTCCAGCAGGAGTTCCTAGCCCAGCAGTTATACCTGCTAGTCCAGCTCCTGCTGCTACCATAAGACCTCCTCCAACAGTTTGGGCTAAATTACCTGCATTATCCTTTAACCAACTTCCTAAACCCATTTGTTCCAGTTGTTCTGGAGATAGGTATTTTATATCTTCATAGGTAAGCTGTTGTTTCTTCTTAGATGTTCTCCTATTTCTTTGTGCCATAACTAGTTATCTTTAGCAAATTTAAACTATTATATTGTAACTTCCAAATTTTTTACTAATTATTTATCTAGTATTTATAGGTGTGTAATTAGTAATTATATCAAACACTTTAATAGTTTCATTACTAGATGTATTAAAAGTTAATTCTGTTTTAAGGTGATTATCATAGAGTCTTTTACCTGTAGTATCCCTTAAAGTATTTATTATGTAGTTTCTAGATCTTAATCTACTATTAGTGCTAAAATTTAAAGTATTGGAATTTTGATACCTATTAGAAAACTTAATGGTATCAAATACACCTGTAGATGTAAGTCCAAATGTAAGACTATCAAATCTATTTACTATTAAATTATTAGGATTACTATATATACGCAGAGTACAATTCTTTCTGGTATTTTCCTCATCTAACCTTTTACCTGTATTAGTCGGAGTAGTTATAAATGTTTTATTCCCTATTTTAGAGTATTTATTGAAAGCTTCATATGTAAAAGTTACGAACCCATTTACATACTCATTAAATATAACAGTTTCATCTTCTACATAGAACCAAAGTTCATTGAAATTTTGATTATATAGCACAGAAGCGGTTGTAAAGTCTTTTCCATCTGCCCAGCTTCTTATACCTTTTATATCTGATAAAAATTCTACATTCTGACCTAATCTGCATAGTTTTTTATTATACTCATCTGCATAGTAAAGCCCTGCTGTAGAACTAGCTATAGCATTAATATTACTACATCCACTATCTGTAGTAATATAATCATACCTATCCATAACTCCCCCTACACCTAATACTGTAGAGGCTCCACTCTGACCACTTACAACCTCTCTTTCTTGTACAGCTATAACTCCTATGCCTTTAGGTTGAAAATAGAATAGTTTATCCTTAAAGTTTACAAGTTTAGTAATACCTCCATATTTAGTATCTACATCTAATTGGTTGTTAATGGGAAATTTTGTCCAAGTATCAGATACCTCACCATTAAATTTTTTACCTGTTCTATATATTCTAGTATCCACACTATTGTTTTCATCTAAATCTGAAGGTTTAATGAAGAATACTTTGGATTTATCCATTATATTATATACAGGATTAGACACATATAAGTCATAATCTTGTTCATAAAACTCTGCAGTTCCTCCTACAGGTGTACCGGCTTGATGCACTCCAGCAGTTTCCCACATAGCATTATAAGTATATGCTCCAGTAAAAGCCTCTCTAGTACCTAATGCAGCCTGTATTCCAGAGTCTAATCTGGACCATCTAGGATTAACAGTGTACATTAGATTTATTTTTGTTTCTACCGGTGCATATAATACCTGGTTACATAATTTAGTAGATGGAGCGGTGGTGCCTACTATAGAAGAATCAGTACTACATAATCCTCTCATATATTCAAATATACCAATGTAACAATCTCCTCCCCATATAGTTCTTATATTACTATCTACAGCAAATACAGGAGAACAGGGGTAGTATACGGTACTTTTAACAGCATCATAACTGTATCCTCCATAAGGTAATCCATAAGACCTTCTTCT
>JBBADY010000090.1:0-2625 GCA_041656215.1 Candidatus Dojkabacteria bacterium
AGCTGTTACACCTGGGCAATCAGTTGTCTTTTACAGTAATGAGTATGTAGTAGGTGGGGGTATAATCACAAAGTAGTTGACATTCTCCCTCCATCTTATGTATATATAGAGATACTATAAGTCCTAATTAAATTTACATCTCTTAATTAATGGAGAAAGAATTGATACAAGAATCTCTTTTTGGAAACTCAGTGCAAAATAAAGTAGAATCTGGAAAGATTGATCCTAAAGAAAGACATCTTTTTTACCAAGGTCTACTACAAGGTGCTGTAGAGCCTGAAGAGATTGAAGATACTCTCTTTATTGATCCTTTAACCGAATTACCTGAAGATTTTCCAGAGATTAATAACTATGTTAAAGCTCTTGGAAACGAATTGGTAGATATAAAAATCAAGTTTAAAGAATTTCGAATAATATTCGAAGGTGGAGAGGTACAGTATAATATAGATCCGTTCTTTGATTCATACCAAGTTTCACAAATAGTAGTATATGGATCTACAACAGAGCCAGGTGTAAGGTCCCTCTATACTAGACATCTTGATACAAATCTCTATTTCGAGATGTACACAAAAGAACTCCTCAAGTATGCGAAAGATAGTGATTTGCTCTATCGTATAGATGACAATTCTATAATGAAAATTACAATAGCGAATCCTGAAGTTACTAATATTAAAGATTGGTGGAGTAAGTAATTTGAGTTTCTACTCATATTGGTATACATTAGAAACAATAAGTTTCTTTCTACTGCCAATGATACAACAGAGAGCTTCATTATCTATCTTAAGAAACCATTCAATTGGAGATTTACTTAAATAGAGAGTATGAAGAAATTTTTACAAAGGATATCAAAAATAAATAAGGTAGTTATATATCTAAGCCTTTCAGATGTATTTACATGGGGACCATACACAATAATCTCCTTACTCACAGGATTGTATCTTTCCTCTAAATTAGGACAGGATGTTGTTCAATTTGTAGGAGTAGGTACCTCTATATACTTCTTTACAAGAGCACTACTTCAAATACCTGTAGGTGTTCTTACAGATAGATTAAAGAGTGACAAGGATGAGATATTTTTCCTTTTCTCAGGGGTTTTACTTATGGGTTTTCCATTTCTCTTCTATCCACATATTGTAAATCAGTATCAGTATTACTTTTTACAATTTCTTTTCGGTTTAGGTGTATCTATGAGTGTTACTAATTGGAGAAAGCTTTTTGCTCTTAATATAGATAAAGGGAGAGAGGGTAGACAGTACAGTGTATATGAGGTCATTATGAGTGTATCTACTGCATTTGTGTGTATGTTAGGTGGGTATATTGCAAATATGGGTGATATATATTTTGATAATGTAATGAGAGTTTCAGGAATAGTTATGATGCTTGGTGGTATTTGGTCTATTCTTCTTTATAAATATGAAGAGAGGAATAGTAAAGTAAAAAAGCTCTCCTAGGTAAGTAACTGGAGTACTCTGTAGAAACGTGTACACTCCATATAATAAGTATATATGTAATACAGGAGTATGAACTCCTTTTATACATTTAAGAGTACAGTAGGGGCTACAGTGACTCTACAGAGGGAGTAACAATCCAACCTGATATCAATCTTCTGTCTCCATTTCTTTCTAAACATGTAGATATGACTAACTGAGCATCAGGAGGTGTACTACTGTCTTGTAATATTCTAGTATCTTTACTCCATATTGCTTCTAATACAACACCCCCTATCTGTATCTGTGTCCCTTCTAACTCTTCATTCAAAAAGAGTAAGTGTAAAAGGTCTCCAAAGAGATAGTGTTTATTAGCTAAAGACAATCCGTTATGTGTATGTAATTGATATATATCATCTTTAATAAATATTGGTCCTGCAAGTACAATATCGCCATTTTTATCTAACTGTCTTTGCCATTTATAATCTCCCTCAAGAAGAGTGTTTAATTCTTCTACAGTATTTTCTGAATACTCTCCTAAGTATGTATATTTAAGAGATATTTCCTTTCCTTTCCATCTGCTAGGTAGCTCTCTGTTTAATAGCTTAAAAGATATTACTGATGTATTACCATCTACAAAGGTTAAAAGGCTTCCTAATGGATTAATATATTTCTCTTCCTGTACAACAGGGGTATTAGCTACAGCATATATCTCAGTATTAACAACTTCTTCCTTTGTATTAGGAAGAAAAACAGAAAATGTGTAGATAGCGGTACATATTAGTAGTACCGCTATCAATATATTTAATAATTTAAACTTCATTAAACTCTATTTAGGTATTCTTTACCTACATAAATTAAAGATACTCCAGTTAGAAGGAGAAGTAAGGATTGTATAAGGTATATACTTGATCTATCACCCGCTGCTGTAGATGCTAGTACTACGGTAGTAGTACCCTTAACCTCAGCTGTAGTTGATTCACCTAACACATCACCTACGTCTTTAATTTCTCTTGATTCCTTCAGAATTTCAGTTCTACAAAGTATTTCAGAATCTTCGGAATCTCTGTATACATTTGTTTTCTGTCTAATCTCTTTCGTAGAATCATTAGGATCAACTACCCATGCTGACCATACACCTTCAGTAAGGACTGTTACAGAACATCGTTCATACTCTATCTCACAGAATTTATTTTCT
>JBBADY010000091.1:0-2517 GCA_041656215.1 Candidatus Dojkabacteria bacterium
ATATGTCTTTGTAAGCTTTCATTACCTTACTAACATAAAACTTATCACCACCGCCATTGTAACATCTTAAAGCTTTCCTGATGTTACCTTTATGTTTCTTCAAGCAATCCCTATAGACTATAGCTCCTACTTTAATATTATCCTTAACGTCATAATAGTTCTTACTACTAAACTTAGATCTATGCCATCTCAAATGAGTTTGCATTAGTCCAACACTACTACCGTTTTTAGCTCTTACTCTATAGCCACTTTCTACTTTAGCTATAGCTAACAGCATCTTGAAGTCTAGGTCCATACTACTAGCTACTTCCATGGAAGATTTCAAGATGCTGCTACTACTAACACAACCTTTAATACAGTGTTTATTTACGTAAGTATCAAACGTGTTACTGTAAGATATTACTGGTATAAACATAAGAAAAATGAAAAGCCATCTATATAACCTCATCACTAGTTCCTCGATTAATTAGTCCTATTAGATCTAGGGATATTAGGTTTATTTATCCCAATATCCCTAGATTGCTAATGAATTAACACATGTCGCAAATAGCGTCGATGGTCTTCTTGTAAGCTTCTACAAGTTTTCTAACCTTTTCATCAGTAGAGTTATCGTTTTCAATGACGTAATCTACCATGTGTTTCAGAACCTGTTTTTCATCTGCAGGTAGATTCAAAGCTTTATAGAGAATCTCGTAAGTATTCGTGAACTTTAATCCTTGTTGCATTGTAGGTTCTATTTTAAAAGCGTTATTAGTCCTATGGTTATCATGTTGGTTGTTTTCATTAGTACAACCAGTATTTAGGCCTGTGTAAGTCTTTTGATTCTCTGATGTATGCGATTGAGGATATATACCCTGAAACTGTTCACCCATAGGTTTAATAGCAACTGGAGTATTAATATACCCAGGAGGGCGACTATGGTGAGGATAAGGAGTATATCCTGAGTTATTATAAAATCCATTAGGGTTCTGATAAGTGTCCATAGGAACTTCATGTACAGGCATAGGACGCGTCATACCCGGTTGATGAATACTGTCTGGAACTGTTCCTGGCATAGCGTTAAGCGCATTTTCGAACCTTAGTGAGTTATTATTTGCTTTAGTTAAATTATAAGAAGTAATCAACTTTTGCTGTTCTACTACTATGTTACTAATAAGGTTACCAGCTTGTTCTCTAGTAAACTTATTAATTGATCTAAGAAGTTTAACTTCACCCTCATTCAAGAATGAATCAGGTACGTACATACTTAGATAATTAACCTCATCTCCATTAAAATAGGTTCCATTATCGTTTAGATAACGTTTCACTATTACTTCTACATCTTTAAATCTTGTTTCAATAAGTTTCTCTAACTGCTTTAAGATGTAGCTAGTCCTAATAGTTTTAGAAGTAGAACGTTTAGTTTTAGTAGTTGTCATTGTTTTCTCCTTGAAATGTCATAGTGTAATAGGTTTATTCTCTAACTATACCAGTTAGACCGCCAGTAGGGTGAATTTGTTTTACTACAGATTCAGCATCTAAACTTAAGTCCTTAGCGATCTTATCAAGTTCGTTAATAAGATCCTGGATATCACTAAGGATTGTTAGCTCTTTTTCAGTTAGCTTATCTTGAGCTACTAAACGTTTTAGTCTAGTTAGTTCTGCTTTAACTTCATTGATAGCTAGTTGTTTTTCTTTATCCATCATGATAATCTACCTTTAAGTTCATTGATACAATAATCGATCCTATTCATATCAGCAATGATTTGAATTTTGACCATGTTAACAAATGTACCATCTGAAGGGTCTATTTCATTTAACTCATTCTTACATTCTTTAATATATTCTTGAAGTTTATCAAAGATAGCAAGATCACCTGTATTTTGAGCTTGCTTAACTTCTTTATTAATACCGTTAGTTTTTGGACGATACTTCTTCTTCATATGTTTCTCATACTCGTAGAAGTAGTTATGTTTAACGTAATGGTTAATGTCAATATGATCCTCTAACTGATACACTAGAGAAGCTATATCGTTAGCAAATAATCCTTTCAATCCCTCTTTACGACGAATGGAAGAGATACTATTAGCTGGCATACCAATCAACTTAGCAAATTCATGAACCTTTATACCAAAGATCTTAGCAACACGTTTAGGATCTTTAACTTGTTTAACAATAGTCATAATTATCTCCTGTAGATGACTAATCAAAGAACAGCATTATTACTATCCTCATATAGAGTATATAGTACTGAAATCCTTTACAAAAGCTAAAAAAGAAAGTGAACCTAGGTAGCCCTATTACAGGCTACCTAGGTTTAAACGTTGTACTCTTGGATGATTACATCTATCAAGTTTTGACCTGTATGGGGATTTAAATCCTTAACCCGATAGATACGTAAACCTCCTTTACTCTCATCGCAGAGGTCTTTGTTATCTGTGTAACTTTTAAAAGGTACTTGGATGCATTCTTCCTTGGTATCAAATACCATAGCAACATAAGCGTCACCAGGTACCTGAGGATGGTAATCACACATCA